>JBBQPX010000037.1:0-12564 GCA_038216775.1 Chitinophagales bacterium | reverse complement strand
CACCTCGAAAGAAGTAAAGTTTTTCATACAACCAATATCCTTTAAAAAGCCAACTAGTGTAAACTGATTGAAGACTTTGACCTGTTAAATTCTATGCTGTTGAAAAACCAATTTTTTACTTCTTAAAGAAGTAAGTAAACATTTTAAATTAAATGAACAAAAGATTAGTCATACTGGGAGCAGGCGAAAGTGGAGTAGGCGCTGCATTGCTGGCAAAGCAGCAAGGGTATGATGTGTTTGTAAGTGATGGTGGAGCGATAAAAGAAAATTATCAAACTGAATTAGTAGAAAATGAAATAGCATTTGAGGAAGGCACACATACGCTAGAAAAAATATTAAATGCTGATGAAGTAATGAAGAGTCCAGGTATTCCAGAAAAGAATGAATTGGTTAAACAGATACGTGCTAAAGGAATAGCTATCATCAGCGAAATAGAATTTGCTTATCGCTACAAAGGAAATAGTAAAATTATTGCTATCACCGGCAGCAATGGCAAAACAACAACCACCGCACTAACCTATCACATTTGTAAAACTGCAGGAGCTGATTGTGCCATGGTAGGTAACATTGGTTTTTCGTTTGCAAAGCAGATTGCCGTGCAGCCTGCAGCATTATACGTGGCTGAAATAAGTTCTTTTCAACTGGATGACATAAAAACTTTCAGGCCGGATGTGGCTGTATTGACGAACATAACAGAAGACCATTTAGACAGATACGAATACAAATTTGAGAATTACATACGCAGTAAGTTTCGGGTGGCAATGAATCAACAACATGACGATGTTTTTATTTATAACCTCGATGATGAAGTGACAGTAAAGGAAATAAACAATTATCCCATTAAATCAACACTAGCCCCAATTACCATGAGTAAACAACTGCCACAAGGAGCGTATTTGCTGAATGCAAAAATGCACTTAAAATGGAAAAATGAAGAGATGCAGATGAGTATTGAAGACTTTGCCGTAAAGGGAAAACACAATCAATATAATAGTATGGCTGCAAGTTTAGCTGCTACGGCGGTTGATATCCGAAAGGAAAAAATAAGAGAAGCATTACAGACTTTTGAAAGCCTGGAACACAGAATGGAAACAGTTGCCACCATTAAGAATGTTGAGTTTATTAACGATAGTAAAGCAACTAATATTAACAGCACCTGGTTCGCTTTAGAGAGTATGGAAAAACCTGTGATTTTAATTTTAGGCGGTGTAGATAAAGGCAACGATTACGCTTTACTTAAAGATTTGGTAAAAGAGAAAGTTAAAGCTATTGTTTGCATGGGAATTGAGCATAGAAAAATTCATGAGGCATTTGGTGATATTGTTCCACTGATGGTAAACACCGATAATGCAAAAGATGCTGTACAATCTGCATTTCATTTTGCAAACAAAGGCGATGTGGTTTTATTAAGCCCGGCCTGCGCAAGTTTTGATTTGTTTAAAAATTACGAGGATAGAGGAAATCAATTTAAGCAGGCGGTGAAGGAGTTGTAGAGAGTTGGCAATAGCGAAAAAAAATTGGCTAAGAGGAGAAAAGAGAAAAGGACAAAAAAAAGAGAATAATGCAAATCTCTTTTCCTCCATTGTCCTCTTAGCAGAAAAAATAAAAAATCAAAAATCCCCCTTTAGGGGATAGGGGCATGGCAGAACCAGTAGACATAAAAGCATTTTTTACACCTAACATTAGTAACATGGGTGGCAATTTGGTTAGCAAAACCAAAGGCGACCGTGTTATATGGGGTATTGTAGTTATTCTCACATTGGTGAGTTTACTCGTGGTGTACAGTAGCACCGGTTCACTAGCTTATAAATATAGTCGTAGTACAGAGAGTTATCTATTTAAACAATTTGGTTTTATTATTCTGGGCGTGCTGATAATTTATTTTGCACACAGGGTTAACTACACCATCTATTCACGTATAGCTACACCATTGTTTGCCTTGTCGATTATACTGTTAATCTACACGCTATTTTTTGGACAAACATTAAATGCAGGTACACGTTGGATAAAGTTGCCCGTGATTAACATGACTTTTCAAACATCAGACCTCGCAAAGCTTTCGTTGTTTATTTATTTAAGCAGGCAGCTTAGTAAAAAGCAGGCTATAATTAAAGATTTTAAAAAAGGATTTTTACCTATTATAATTCCTGTTGGTCTTGTGTGTATATTGATAGCACCTGCAAATCTTTCTACAGCATTGCTTATAGGAAGCACAAGTATTTTAATCATGTTCATTGGCAGAGTAAGTACAAAACATATTCTATTAACTATTGGCGTAGTTATGATACCAGTGCTGATTTTATTTTCTGTAGCAGTTAGTACGTATGATAAGAAAGAACAAAGGGCAAAGGATATTCCGGCAATTTTTTCTGTAGGCCGTGTACCAACCTGGATTGGGCGTATACAGACATTTATGTACAGCAGTAAAGAAGATGCCAATGAAAAATTATACCAGATAAATCAGGCAAAAATTGCCATTGCAAAAGGAAGTTGGTTTGGTCTTGGTCCCGGGAACAGCCAGGCACGTAATTTTTTACCGCACTCTTACAGCGATTTTATTTTTGCAATAATACTGGAAGAGTACGGATTGTTTGGCGGTACGTTTATCGTATTTATTTATCTGTTGTTTTTATATCGATGTATAAGATTGTACAGAAAATGCCCTTATGCTTTTGGTGCATTTTTGGCGCTGGCACTAAGTTTTATGTTGGTGATACAGGCTATTGCAAACATGGGTGTTAACGTAAATGTTTTTCCTAACACAGGAGTTACGTTGCCATTAGTGAGTATGGGCGGCAGCAGCTTTTTATTCACCTGTTTATCTATAGGGATTATTTTAAGTGTTGCAAGGAATGTGGAGCAACTTGAAGGAAAGACAGCCCCCTCCGCCCCCTGAAGGGGGAACCGTGCAGGAGATGGAAGCGGAGAAAGAAAAGAGACAAATTAGAAATTGAATATGAACTGTATATTAAATGAGTGATGATAAAAACCTAAAAGCTGCTTCAGTTCCCCCTTTAGGGGACGGAGGGGGCCTGGGGGTTCGCTTCATCATCGCAGGCGGCGGAACCGGCGGTCATATTTTTCCGGCAATTGCAATAGCGAATGCCATTTTAAAACAGCGACCTGATGCAGAAATTTTATTTGTAGGTGCTAAGGGAAAAATGGAAATGGAAAAAATACCGCAGGCTGGTTTTAAAATAAAAGGAATAGATATAGCGGGTTTAAACAGAAGTTCTTTGATAAAAAATATTGGATTACCAGTTAAACTGATGCAAAGCTTTTTTCAGGTTAGAAAAATTATTGGAGAGTTTAAACCTGCCGCAGTAATTGGTGTAGGAGGTTATTCAAGCTACCCGGTATTGCGTTGGGCGCAGGCAAAAGGCATTGCAACATTTATACATGAGAGTAACTCCTTTGCAGGCAAAGCGAATATCATGCTGGGTAAAAAAGCACGAAAGATTTTTACAGCAAACGATGGAATGCAAAAGTTTTTTCCTGCGGGAAAAATATTGATAAGTGGAAATCCTGTAAGAACAAGTATTTCACAAAGTATTGTAAGCAGGGAAGAAGGTATAAAGTTTTTCGGATTAGATCCTGCTAAGAAAACGGTATTATCCCTTGGCGGAAGTTTGGGAGCTAAAAGTATTAACGAAGCATTGGATAATAAACTGGAAGTATTTGACCACAACAATCTTCAATTGATTTGGCAGACAGGAAAACCATATGCAACAAGAGCAACAGAAAGAGCAGCGGGTAAAACAAATGTTTGTGCTAAAGATTTTATTAACCAGATGGAGCAGGCATATGCTGCCGCAGACGTAGTGATCAGCCGAAGTGGAGCTATGGCAATTGCAGAACTGTGTGTAATGAAAAAGGCAGTTGTTTTTGTGCCCTTTCCTTATGCAGCCGAAGATCATCAAACGGCAAATGCACAAAGTTTAGTTAATAAAAACGCAGGCATAATGATAAAAGATAGTGAGGCGTTAGATCTATTGGTGACAACAATTATCAACCTGGCAGCAGATGAAAATAAACAAAAAGAATTGCAGCAAAATATTGGTAAACTGGCCATTAATAATGCAGATGAAATTATTGCAACAGAAATTTTAAAAGAGATTTCAAAAAACGTTTGATGAAAAGAGAGCTAAGTGAAATAGTGAAGTCTGCGAATAACTCCCCTTCAGGGGACGGGCGCATCTATTTCCTCGGTATCGGCGGTATTGGCATGAGTGCGTTGGCAAGGTATTTTAATACAAACGGATTTGCTGTTAGCGGCTACGATAAAACAGAAACAGCATTAACAAAGAAATTGCAGTCAGAAGGAATAGCCATTCATTTTGAAGATAACATAGAACTCATTGACAAAAATGCGGAATTGGTAGTGTACACACCGGCAGTACCTAAAGATCATAAGGAACTGAATTATTTTTTGCAGCACAATTATAACCTCGCAAAACGTAGTGAGGTGTTGGGTGCTATTACCAACAGTTCTTATAACATATGCATTGGAGGTACCCATGGTAAAACAACAACTAGCACCATGGTTGCACATATATTAAGGCATAGTGGTTATGGTTGCAATGCATTTCTTGGTGGAATATCGGTTAACTACGATACCAATTTCTGGCCGCAGGCTCCTGCGGGGTCTTCAGAAAAAAAAGTAAGCGTAGTTGAGGCTGATGAGTATGATAGAAGTTTTTTGAAATTAAGTCCTGATGTTGCTATCATCAGTTCTATGGATCCTGATCATCTGGATATTTACGGCACTGCTGAAAATATGGAACAGGCGTTTATAGAATTTTCGGAGAAGATAAAGCCCGGAGGTTTACTGTTAAGCAAATACGGACTTAAAAGAACTGAAGATTTAAAGGCACACGAGCATCTTACTTTTCATTTAAATAATGAAAACGCAAGTGTTTACGCAGTCAATTTAAAAATGATTAAAGGTAGTTATCAGTTTGATGTTCGGATGCAGTATTGGGAGTTGAAAGATGTGGTTTTGAATATGGGCGGCCTACACAATATTGAAAATATGATTGCAGCAATTTCAGTAGCGCATTACCTGGAAATTGATAATGACAAAATCAGAGAAGCAGTTGCTGCTTTTAAAGGAGTGAAGAGAAGATTTGAATATATAGTGAAGAATGATGAACGTGTGATGGTAGATGATTACGCACATCATCCGGAAGAATTAAGGGCATTAATTACAGGAGCTAAAAATCTATTTCCTGAAAAAAAATGCACGGTTATTTTTCAACCGCATCTGTACAGCCGAACCAGAGATTTTGCTGATGGTTTTGCAGAAACACTGGATTTGGCAGACGAAGTAATTCTATTACCGATTTATCCTGCGAGGGAATTGCCGATGGAAGGCGTAAGTAGTGAAATGATTTTAGAAAGAATGAAGAATAGTTATAAAAGAATACTTGATAAAGTGGATGTATTGGAGTGGGTAAAAAACAATAAAACTGAACTGTTAATTACTTCAGGAGCAGGGGATATCGATACGCTGGTTGAACCGATTAAAAAGATTTTAGAATAAAAATATGGTTCTAAACAAACGATATAGTTTAAAAAATATTTTCCTGGCAACCTTATGGTGTGCACTGGGCGGAGCTACCATTTTTTTATTAGTTGCTGGTGTAAAAAGCAAAGAGGCGCATCGTTGTAAAGGAATTGAAATAAACATACACGGGGTAGACAATAATTTCTTTGTTGACAAGAAAGATATACTCAATACTATTTCTGCTCTTGAAAAAACAAATCCGGTGGGTAAGTCAATTGGTAGTTTTAATCTGAAGCAGATGGAAGCAGAAATTGAAAAAGATGTTTGGATAAAATCGGTACAACTGTTCTTTGATAATAATGAAATACTGCAGGTTAGTGTGCAGGAAAGAGAGCCTATAGCAAGGGTATTTACTTTGCCGGGTACAACTTTTTACATTGATAAGGATTTAACCATGCTGCCACTTAGCGAAAAGTTTTCAGCCAGGTTGCCCGTGTTTACTGGCTTTCCATCAGATAGAAAAGTGCTTTCGAAACCAGACAGTATTTTATTGATGGATATTAAAACTATCAGTACCGCCATACAAAAGGATTCTTTTAGCATGGCTATGATAGAGCAGATAGATATAACACCAGACAGGATTTTTGAAATGATTCCAAAGATTGGTAACCAATTAATTGTTTTTGGTGATGCAAAAGATACAGAAGCAAAGCTGGATAAAATGAAACTGTTTTATAAAGATGTAATGGTAAAGGCAGGCTGGAATAATTACAGTGTTATTAACCTTAGGTACAAAAATCAGGTTGTTGCAAAAAGAAAAGGTGCGGAAGATTTTAAGTCTGACTCTTTGAGGACATTGCAGCTAATGAAAATTATTGTAGAGCGTGCACAACAACAAACCAACGATTCGCTGCAAACAATTCAGCAAGATGATTATCGCAATACTGTTGATACCACAATGATTCAACAGTCTATTCAGCGGGATGATGGAAATGAGACGCCTGCGGCAAACGAAGCGGCAATAGCGGCTCCTTCACCTGAGGTACAAAACAATAAACCGGTTGTTATAGATAAACCAGTTGTGCCCGTTAAGATAAATGCGAAACCTGTTGCAAAGCCTGTACAAAAGCCTGCAACAATTAAAAAACCGGTAGAGCCGCCAAAAGCAGTTATGCCAAAGAAAAATGATTATGAGCCTTTTCCTTAAAAGGTAATTTTCGGATTGAAATGAGAATAACAATAATTAAATAAAGCACAAACAAAACAATCTTGTCCCCCTTTAGGGGATAGGGGCAAACTAAACACATACAATTATGAATCAGGAACAACCCATCATCGTAGGTTTGGACATCGGCACAACAAAAATTGCTGCAATTGCCGGACGCAAAAACGAGTACGGCAAGCTGGAAATACTAGGCTTTGGCCGTGCCAACAGTAATGGTGTACAACACGGCATGGTGTTGAACATTGATCAAACTATTAAAGCGATTGAACTGGCATTAAAAAACTGTTACGACTCTAATCCTAATCTGGAAATTGGAGAAGTATATGTTGGTATCGCAGGCCATCACATTAAAAGTTTGCAAACACGCGGCGACATTGTTCGCCAGTCAATTGAGGAGGAAATTTGTCAGGAAGAAATTGACAGGCTTATTGCCGATCAATACAGAACATACATTCCTGCGGGAGATCAGATTATTGATGTAATACCGCAGGAGTTTACGGTTGATAATTTTCAAAACATCCCCAACCCGATTGGGTACAGTGGTGTAAAAGTTGGCGCAAACTTTCATATCATCACAGGTGATAAAAATGCAATCAGAAATATTAACCGCAGTGTTGATAAAGCCGGATTAATAACAAAGGACTTGGTATTGCAACCGCTTGCCTCGGCTGCGGCAGTTATGTGCGATCAGGATTTGGAAGCTGGCGTTGCCATTGTTGATATTGGAGGTGGTACAACTGACCTTGCTGTTTTTTACGAAGGCATTTTAAAACACACGGCGGTAATTCCTTTCGGCGGCGAAAATATTACCAACGATATAAAAAATGGCTTAGGCGTTTTAAAAACCCAGGCCGAACAAATGAAAATTCAGTTTGGTAGCGCATTGAGTGATGAAGCGAAAGCAAATGCATTTATCACTATTCCGGGTTTACGGGGTATGGCGCCAAAAGAAATTTCTGTAAAAAATTTAGCCTCCATTATACAAGCTCGTATGAGTGAGATTATGGATTTTGTTACCTACCATTTAAAGCAGGTTGGTTTAGATACAAGATTACTTAACGGAGGTATTATCCTTACTGGTGGTGGTTCTCAATTAAAACATTTAATTCAGTTAACAGAATATGTAACGGGTTTAAATGCAAGAATTGGATTCCCTAACGAGCACTTGTCTGGTGGCCACATTGAGGAACTTACTAAGCCAATGTACAGTACCTGTATTGGATTAATATTAAAAGGTTATAATGATTATGAAAATAAAAACAAGCAGTTTGAAGAGCAGTTTAGAAAGGTTGAAGTGCCAGAATCTTTACAACAGCAACCAGTTGATGAAACCGTTGATGTAACTGACGAGAATATGGCTGTTAAAACCAAGTCACGCAAATCATTAAAAGGATTTATGGATGGATTTAAAAATGGCTTGATCGATTTGTTTAAGGAAGAGGAAGATGCAAAGTTGTAAAAACCCCAAGCGCCTCCGCCCCTGAAGGGGAGTAAATTTATAAGATAAGTGCGAAGATTGGATTTTAAAATGAAATGCAAAAAAAGAACAAAATACAAAATTAAAAAATTGCCAAATTCCAGTTCCCTCTCCTTTGGAGAGGGGTTGGGGTGAGGCCATACTAACCCAAAAACAAAAGGACAGTGCGTTTTTTCTTTCTTACTAATTGAAAAATAAATGCTGTTCAAATTCTAAAAACTGTTCTTCAAAATTCCCCTTGGGAATTTAGGAGGCTACTAAAAAAAAACTATGATACATTTTGATTTGCCAAAAGATCAATCCTCCATCATCAAGGTAATAGGTGTGGGCGGTGGCGGAAGCAATGCGGTAAACCACATGTTTTCGCAAAATATTGAAGGCGTAAATTTTATTATCTGTAATACAGATGCTCAGGCCATTGCTCAAAGTAATGTACCTAATAAAATTCAGCTTGGCCCGCATTTAACGCAAGGGCTTGGTGCCGGTGCTAACCCTGCAATTGGCCGTCAGGCTACCGAAGAGAGCCTTGAGGAAATAAAACGCATACTGGAAGTAAACACCAAAATGGCTTTTATTACTGCCGGCATGGGTGGTGGAACTGGAACAGGTGGCGCACCAATACTTGCGAAAATCTGTAAAGATTTAGGCATATTAACAGTTGGTATTGTTACCACTCCATTTGCCTACGAGGGTAAAAAAAGAATCGCACAGGCAGAGGAAGGTGTGATGCTTTTGAAAAATCATGTTGATACTTTATTGGTGATAAGCAACGATAAACTGCGTCATCAGTTTGGTAATTTAAAAATGAAGGAAGCATTTGCAAAGGCTGATAATGTTTTAGCTACAGCGGCAAAATGTATAACCGATGTAATAAATAGTACCGGCCAGATAAACGTCGATTTTGCAGACGTTTGTACCGTTATGACTAACGGTGGTGTAGCTATTTTAGGAAGTGCAGCAGCAGAAGGAGAAGACAGAGCACAACAGGCAATTGAGCAAGCGGTTAATTCTCCGTTACTTAACGATAATGATATACGAGGTGCTAAATGGATTTTGATTAACATCAATTCTTCTGAAGGTGAGCATGAGTTTACCATGGACGAAGTGGAAGTAATACAAAATTATTTATTGAGCCAGGCCGGAGAAAATACAGATGTTATTTTAGGTTTGGGTTATGATAATACGCTTGGTGCACAAATCGGCATTACATTAATTGCTACCGGTTTTGAGCATAAAGATCCGTTTGTTAAAAAGCCTGTAGTTAATGATGAGGAAAAGAAAGATGAAAAAATTGTGATGAAGCTGGAGATGCCTTACAAAGAGCAGGTTAAGCCTGAAACGGTAGTGCCTGCGGCTAAGTTAATGCAGCAACCATCTTTACTATTTGATGAAGTAGCGGAAGATGAAGCTATCGCTGAAATTACCGAACAGTCTGCAGTACAGTCAGTTGAAGATGCGCTGATGCCTACATTAATGGAAGCACCTGAAGAAAGCGCCGTGGTGGAACTACCTAGTAAAAATACTGTGGATAAATTGGATGAGGCGCCTGTGTTTTTTGAAATATCTTCGGCATCTGATCAAATTCCGATGATTGAATTTGACATACCACAAAGTTCCAAGCCTGCTGAAAAACCCACAACAGAAACCAAAATTCAAAAAGAAGATAACGTAATTAATAAAGAGGCTAGCACCCCTCCTTCGTCTGGAGGGTATCTGGCTAAACCTTCGCAAATTTATGCGGAGGAGAAGCCAAAACCAGAATCCAATTCGATTGATGAGCTACCCCTGGTGCAAATGAAAGAGCGGGAAGACGAACCTGTAATTGAAATGCAGCTTGTGGTTAAATCCCATCAAGCGGCGGAGGAAGAGCAACATGTACAACCAACTCAGCCCATCATGATTTCCAATGTTGAGGAGCCTGCCATGCAGGACGAAGCAGAGGATCTAAGGCGCAGGGCGATAGATCGGATTGCAAAACTGCGTAACTTGTCGTTCAACATTAACGCAGCCGATCCTAACAATGAGTTTGAAACGGTGCCTGCCTACCTTCGCCGCAACATGGAATTACACAATTCCATTGCTGATGTAGAAAGTTTTTACAGCAACTACACTGTTAAATCTGATGAAAAAAATCAGGCAGAAATAAGTACTATCAATACTTTCTTAGACGGTAAAAAACCTGATTAAATATAATAGCCCAATCTGTGTTTGTGGCAGATTGGCGCTTATACGTTTTGTGTTTGGTTAAAAGTAAAGCCCCCCGAATTTGTCGGGGGGCTTATTTTATTTTACAAAGTCTTAGTTTTTGGAGCTGTCTGTTTTAGCAGGCGTTAGTAATGCCGGTGGTGTTGTACTAACAGATACTGGTTGTGCTGCATTTGCAGGCTTACTGTTTAAAGGTGCACCAACAGCAATATCGCAACGATGGTTTGGCTCTCCGTGTGGGGGATTCATACCAGGTGCAGTTACCGTTTTATTTGGTACCTCCGTCATAGTAACATTTTGTTGTGGGCTAACTGCGGGTGCCGATGTGGTAGTTACTGGCTTACTGTTTAAAGGTGCGCCAACAGAAATATCGCAACGGTGCCCTGGTTGCCCGTGTGGAGGGTTCATGCCCGCAGGTGTAACAACTGGCGAAGAAGTAACATTGGTTGCCATTGGCTGTACGTTTAATGCCTGCGGTGACTGACTTAAACTTACCGGACTTGTAATGCCGGGTATATTAGGTGCAGACACTGTTGGCATATTTACTGGTACCGCATTCGGATTTTGTATAACTGCTGCATTTGTATCAGCTTGCTTTGCCTTTAATTCTGATTCGGTAGGTATTAAAGATTTATCAACATAATCTTTATCCTTATCTGCTGCGCAGGATGTAAAGGCTGCAAATATAATTATAGCCGCAACTGAACGTAGTCTCAATATCATAACAAATCTTTTTTTGTGTATGCAATTTACGATTTATCGTTGTAAACTCAATAAACCGAGAAGTTAAGGCTGCAAATAATATTCCTCAACCAACCACATCTGATTTTAATACATTATGAAAATGCGGAGTTGTTAACGTAAACTTTAAAATTCCGGCGGGTAATTGCTTAGTTTAAAATAATTTAAATATCTCCATAGGTTTAATTCTTTCCTAAAACATTCTTTTCCATTAAATATGATGGTTAATATTGAGTATTCAATCTTAATGGCTCTTGTTAGATAGTTATAACTATTATTAGCAATCAGCAATTAATAAAAAATGGCCGGGATATGTGATTTGCATTAAGGCCTTGTATTTTCATTAATTACTAACTTGTTAGTACAAAACGCAGGCTTTGTTACTTTATCAGATTTATACGCGTTAATTAATAGTGTAATGGATTTATATCTGCGATTCAGATTTACTTAGCTGATTTTCAAAGTCTTTTCTGCGCCGCCTGCTTATTTTTAAAACGCTGCCATCCTGTAGTTCTATGTGGGAGTTATACTGAATTTTCTTAATAAAATTAATATTGAATAATTCGCTTCTGTTTGGACGCATAAAACCGTGAGGTACTAATTGCTTTTCAAAATCGCACAGACATTTTGCAATTACCAATTTTTTTTCTTCGGTATATAAACAGGTATAGTTACTGATGGCTTTGCAGCGTATAATATCTTCAGCCAATAAAAATTCCAGACCTCTATGGGTAAAAAAAGATATTTCTGACGTGGAGATCTTTTTGCGCATTATTTTTCATGTAAAAATGATAAACTTATTTCACTACCACAATACCACAAATAGGTGATTTTTTAGTGTTTATATTACTGAGTGAATCTATATTATAAAAAAGTACGCATTACACACAACATAATGTAATTGATAAATTAATTTATGATAACTTATAAATAGTAAATGCCAGCATTTTTAATATGCTGGTACAAAATAGGTGAAAGGCTAGTTTAAATAAATGGCTATGCCAATCATACACGAATTGCATGAAACTATCCTTTTGATAACAATAGTAAATTTATATTATTTCAACAGGCCGGCACTCCATTGTAAAGCGTAAACCGATTTAAAATATTTAGTTTTTACATCAATCAGTTTTTCCTGTGCTTCAAGTGCTTTACTTTCTCGGCTGTTAATTAAAAACAAGGAGCTTTCGCCGTTACTGTATTTTATTACTTCGGCTTTTACAAGCGTTTGGTAATTAATAAAATTTTTCGATTGAAGTTCTACCTGGTTTTTTAAGGCTATAAATTCATTGAAATAGCTTTTTATTTTCAGGTCCAACGTTCTCTGTTGTTGATTCTGATCCAGTTTATTTTCTTCAACTTTAAGTTTTGCAATTTTGTAATTTGCTCTACCTTGCCTGAATAATAAAG
>JBBQPX010000036.1:0-12751 GCA_038216775.1 Chitinophagales bacterium | reverse complement strand
CGGGCGATAAAGGGCCTCCGGTTTTACCTGTTGCTAATTGATAAGGGGCAAGATTAGGAACGCCTGTATAAAATATTGGCAAGATATCTACAGCTCTAGGGCTTTTGTTATCTGGTAATAATATAGTTCCAAAAATTGCATCATCCAATGCCGTACCTTTTACAGCAGCGGTACCTTTTAATGCATATAAACCAGGCTTACCATTTCTAAAATCGTAAGCACCCAATGAATGGTTCTGTATTCTTAAAGCATTTAAAGAAGGAACAGCTCCACCAAATTGTGAATCGTCCATGTACAAAGCTAATTCTGGATTAGAGAAATAAGAAGCATACTGCAAATCAGTTGCAGGTGTAGTGCTATTCCACTTATCTTTTAAACCAACTGGTATTATTGCTTCATTTGTTAATGGCATACCTAAACGAGATACCTGAATCCATTGACCTGAATAATCAACGGTTCCACTAGGGTTGATTGTTTTAATTTGTTGTCTGCTGGCACTTGCCCAAACACCAATTACGAAATCGCCATCCAATATATTTGCCGCCTGCGATACATTTTTACCATCTTTTTGCAAAAGGTTGATAGGAATTTTTAACGCAATACTATGTACATTAAATCTTGATAAACCATCTTTTGTTGGGTTAGTTGTATTTCCTTCCGGACGGAAATTACCTACATCAAAAGCACCTGCAAGATCAACAAAGAAAGGATCATCAACTGGACCGCAGAAAAGCTTTTCGCCTGCAGCTGTCGTTGCTATTGCATTATTCATTAGGGTGTTATAGGGTGTACCTAAACCTACCGGAGAACTATCAATTGAACGAGGGCCAATATTATTAGGAGGAACAACACCGTTAGTTAAAATAGTAACAAAAGCGCCACCATTAATGCTTTTCTCACAAGTGTAGGTTGTTTTTAAATTTTGCTGACCAAGGCGAATGTTGAAAAAAGTTGTCGGATCCTGGTTTAGCTGAAAAAACGTAAAACGATACACAATATCATCATTTGCCGTTGTTGTTTTGTTTTTTATGTGTATTTCGTACCTGATATTAGTTCCAAAAGAATAATAGTTAGGTCCGCCTTCTGGTAACTCAAAAGGAATATAATTTGCTATAATAGTAACCGTATTGGGATCATCCGGACTTCTAAAAGCGTAAACATCGGTATTATCGCAAAGCGGATCGTCAGAAATCAATGGAGCTTCCCTATGGCTTGAGGCAAAACTAATCAGACTGCCGGCGATTAGGCACAGCAATAGCAACATGTGCTTTGACTTATTTAATGTTCTTTTCATTATTGTAAATTTTAGATTTATTTATTTAGAGGGTTTAGTATTATTAAAGTCGAACAATAGTGAAATACGTATTGTGTTACTCAAAGCATTCATGTTTGAATTTTGACCGGTAGGAACGAGGTAAGAGAAATTTAATCCGGCTACATTATATTTTAACCCAGCACCAAAAGTGAAATAATTTCTATCTCCTTTTAATTTATTCTCGGTAAAATATCCCATACGAAAGTTTACAATCTCTTTGTACTCATATTCCGCACCAACACCAAGTTGAAATTCTTTAATTTCTTCGCTTGAACCGCCCGGAGCGTCTCCAAAAGAACTAAACCAACTTCCAACAACGCCTTTATTTTCGTAAGCATCTACTTTTGCAGCATCAGTAGGGTCGGGCGGGGTAGGCACTAATAATTTATTAAGATCAAATGCAAGTGTTACTTTGCTGTCTTTATTTAAATCTTTATTATAAGCTACACCTAAACCTAAGTTAGCAGGAATAAAATTTGCTTTACCACCGTAATTCAATTTGCTGCCTAAATTAGTTAGAGCGACACCATAGTTTAACCCTTTTGTTCCCTTATGAAATAAAGAAAGATCTGCTGCTACAGCTTTACCTGATTTGTAGTTGCTGTTAACTGAATTGTCGCCAATTTTACTACCTATATATCTAACAGATAGACCGAGGCCTAATTTTTCTGTAAGCTTACGTGAGTAGCCTGCCTCAATAGCAATGTCATTTGGTTTGAAGTTTTTAATTTCCTGACCAGTATTATCTGTGAAGATAAAAGAGCCATAATTGAAATTTCTAACGCCAAGACTGATGGCTTCTTTTTCGTTTAGTTTGTAAAAACCAGAAAAAGAAAGCATTTTGGTGTTTTTTAAGTCAAGCTCACTTAACCAAGGTGTGTAATTGAGCCCAATACCATATTTACTTTCGTTAAAGACAGTTTTACCGCCATTAATAAAAATAGAATTGACATCTGGATTGGTTGCAATACCAACATCTCCCATACCGCCCGTTCTTGCATCTGAAGCAAGGCGTAAAAATGGAACTGCTGTTGTTATTGGATTTTCTTTTGTTGATTGCGCTAATACTGGTTCTGTACAAATAACCAGCAAAAAAATATGCGGAATTAGCTTCCTTAATTTTATAAGCATTTGGTTTGGAGTTTTAATAAAAAGTTAAAAAAATGTGTTACGCTTTTATAAACGATGAATTATTATAATTGGATTTACTTTAACAAGAAATAATAAGCTAAAGAAAATCGGGTAATTCAGAGAGATATTGATTGTAGCTATAAAGTAGCTGTAAAAAAAGAGGCTGTATCAAAAATCGATACAGCCTCTTATTATTATATGAAAAACTAAACTATAAACGGATCAACTATTGTTAATACCTGTGCCATTGTTAATGGTTCATCAAAAGCTTCAGAAGCTGCAGCTGCAGTATTGAAGGCTCCACCAAGACCAATGATATTAACGCCTGCCTGGTTCGTAACTTCTTCTCCATTGTAGCTCATCTGAATTGCAGCATCGGCAGCAGGAGAATAGGTAATACCACTATAATTTAAAGTTACCCATGGTTTCAATGGCTTTTGTGCTGGTGGTATTGCAGCATCTAAAGCTCTTCTCATTTGCCTGATATGCGAAGCATGACGTGCCTCGACAGAATGGATATTTAAAGCAGCAGTAAGCACTGTTCTGTTTGACTGAAGATTAGGTGCCTGACCTTTATAAGCTCTTACACCTGTATCTTCAAAAGTTTGTGCCATGGCTAATTGCACAGCATAACTTCCAAGATAGCCCGTAAACGGACCAGCATTAGAGCCATTACCTGCGGTGAAATCAAATGTTGGTTTTGCTACCGCAGCAGCACCCAACACCGTCTTTAAAAAGGCAACGTGCTTGTTTTCATCATCCTTTATTTTGGTTAAAGCTCCCTGTGCCGCAGCACTCGCAGTTAGGTAACCAGGCGATCCTACAATATTGTTATAAAATTCTGCTTCAAGATATTCCAATGTTAAAGCAAAATTTAAAACGTTATTTACATTGCCTGGCGTTTGACCATATGCTTTACTAAACATTGATGCAACCGCCAAAGGAACTGCTGCCAAAGCTAATTTTCCAGATAGATTGGCAAATTGTTTCATTGCGCCTCTTCTACTGTCAAATCTTTCGTAAACTTCTGGGTCTACTTTTTCTATTTCGTTGATTATATTTTCGAAGTTCATAATTGATTGTTTTTAAGATGGTAAATTACTTGCGTTAATTTTTGTTTTGATGTAGGTACCAGCAATAGCTAACACCTGTGCAGGTGTACGTGCCATATCTAATCCGTTTGCATCAACAGTGGCAGCAAAAGTTCCGTTCGACAAAAGGTCTGCTATTAAAGCAGCATGCCTTGCTTCAACAGAAACAATTTTACCGGCAAGGCCAAGGTAAGTTGGTCCATTTCCAGTTGTACTAATCAGCTGACCAGCACCGTTATAAGCAGTTACCCCTAAATCTTCAAAAGCCTTTGCAGTGTTTAATACACTTGTTCTGCTGCTAAAATCAATAGTTGAAAAATCAACCTCAAGCGCAGGAATAATCATAGTAGGCGCAGCTGCAGTAAGGGCAGCTTTAAAAAACTCTCTGTGTGCAACTTCATGATTTCGTATGTCAGTCATATATTCCAATTCCAATGCTGATATGCTGCCATAAGGCGTAGCTACAACTTGCGTGTAAAACGCAGCTTCCAATTGCTCTAAAGCGTAGGCATAATTTAAAATACCAACATCGCCACTACCAAGATCAACACCAGTGTCATTGGCAGCCATGTCATCTTTTTTACATGATGCAACACTTGCACCAATAGTAACGATCGCTGCAGAAGCACCAAAAAACTTCAGCATGTTCCTGCGCTGTAATCCGTAACTAGAAATTTCTTTTTCGTCCTTTGTTGGAGGAGAGGAGGTCATTTGTTTCATAAATTTTGATTTGATTGTTAAATAATGGTTGTTTTAAACAACAATTAGAAAATTTGAGATTTTCTCTGTCACTAATATTTACGAGGTTAGTAACAGATTGGTTTTATAGCAAGTCTTATTAAAAATGGTTTGGCAATGCCACAAAATTCTGATGAGGGCCTTGTTAAAACCGCCTGAAGAAATTGCTCGTAAGTTTTATCAGTTCATTCATTCCAGATTGTTTATTCTTTAACCACTTAAATCAATGGAAACTCTATTAACTCCTAACGGTAAATTTTCGTTACTAAATAATTCCCACGCTGGTACTGACCAGATGACTTTCATGAATCACTTGGAAGCATTACGTTGGCATTTAGTAAGAGCTGCGGCTGTATTGTTATCTGCCTCGATTGCTATGTTTGTATTTGTGGATTGGCTGTTTGATAATGTTGTATTTGCACCAGCAAGAGCTAAATTTATTACCTATACAGCCATGTGCGATTTGGGACATACTTTACACTTAGGTGATGCACTTTGTATGCCTCCCATTAATATACAGTTGATGGGAAATACGGTTAGTGGACCATTTATGTCCGCTATATCTATCGCCTTCACTTTTGGTTTAATTATTTCATTTCCATACATTTTATGGGAGCTGTGGAGATTTGTAAAACCTGCCCTTTCAAGAAAAGAAATTAAGATGGTGCAGCGAAGTATTGGATGGGTAGCCCTTTGCTTTTTTTTAGGAGCTGCATTTGGATATTTTTTATTAGCTCCATTTACCTTTAATTTTCTGGCTAATTTTAAGTTAGGTAATTCTGCAGTGTATGTATATATACCTACCCTGGATGATTATATTGACACGCTAACCAGTCTTATAATTGGCTGTGGGCTTGCCTTTGAATTACCAGTAGTTGCTTTTTTATTAGCCAAATTAGGTTTTATTACTGCTACGTTATTGAAGAAATATCGCAAATATGCCTACGTTATCATTTTAATAGTAGCTGCTGTAATAACTCCATCTCCAGATTGGACAAGTCAAACTATTGTTACCATTCCGCTGCTGTTACTTTTTGAAGTGAGTATTATGCTCACCAAAAGAGTAGAGAAAAATAAATTAGCGCAAGCTTAATAGTGGTCGATTTAATAAATTAATAGTTCATACTTAATCTATTAAGCAGTTTAGCATTTTAGATTCGGTTGAAGGTAAATCAGCAGCATTTTTAAATTCTTTTAAATAAGCTTTCCGTTTTACAAATACACAATGTTGATTAATTTATAGTCTATATTTATAGGCTAAGCGTTAATATTATGTGCATCTGCCCGGTATCAAACTAAATATTAGTGGTTGTAAAATCAATATTTAAAATCGATAAAAACACCGCATTGTATAAAAAAAATCCCCATCATTTCTGACGGGGATTTTTGTAAGCACAATTTAAATTATTCTGCTGTTTTAACTTCAGCATCTTTAGCTTGCATACCTTGCTCTATCTCACTTTTAACGTTCTGCTTGGCATCATTAAACTCCCTCATTCCCTTGCCGATTCCTTTCATTAATTCTGGTATCTTTTTACCACCAAACATTAATAGAACTACTATAACTATTAAAATCCATTCCGAACCGCCCGGCATAGAAAGCAACATTGTAAACGGCGTTGTGTGTAACATAAAAGTTGTTTTAAGATTAAAAATATTTTTGACTGTCAGCTATTCAATAGTAACTTACGCATTTATCAGAAAATTGGTTTTGTAAATCACTTTATAAAAATTACTCTAATAATAATTCAATATTATGGCTTATTGGCTTGTAAAATCAGAACCTTCAGTTTATAGTTGGGATCAATTGGTAAAAGAAAAAGAAACCTGCTGGAGTGGCGTCCGTAATTATTCAGCCCGTATTAATTTGCGTGCTATGAAAAAAGGCGATGAAGTTTTATATTACCACAGCAATGAAGGTGTAGAAATTGTTGGCATTGCCAAAGTAAGTAAAGAAGCTTATCAGGATCCTACTACAGATGATGATAGATGGGTAGCAGTGGATATAAAACCAGTAAAAAAATTAAAGAATCCCATTCCCTTATCTATATTAAAACCTGACGCAAAGTTTGCAGATATGGACCTGGTGCGTTTAGGCAGATTGAGCGTACAAACAGTTAAACCAACAGAATGGGAAATGATAATGAAACTTGCGGAAACTCCCTCAAAACCATAGGGAAACACTTGAACCTTGATAAAGTTACAACTGTCAGGAAATCAGAAAATATTAACGATTGGTAAATAAATATGGCCCTTTAAATTTTAGTTCGCAACTAACTAAAAGATTTTTTTCTCTTCCTCAAAGATGTATTTTCAAACCACAATATCAAAACCAGCTATCGATTGATGAAGAGTGAAAAAGTCAAGACAAAAATTTGCATAATTGGTGCCGGTCCGGCAGGTGCTACTGCGTCCATTTTTCTTGGTAAGATGGGGATTCCGCATATGATAGTAGATGCAGCTGATTTTCCAAGAGATAAAATTTGCGGCGATGGGTTGGATCTGAATACAATAAGGGTACTAAACCACATTGACCCTTCCATAGTATCCAACGAACTTTCCAATAAAGCATTATTTACTGCATCCGAAGGTATACGTTTTATTTTACCCAATGGAAAACATGTAGAAGTGCAACGTGATTTTAACGGCAATAAAAATGAGCGTGCGCAACACCCCATATTTTTTGTTAGTAAACGTAATGATTTCGATAATTTTTTGGTGGGTAAAATAAACCGAGACTTAGTTGATTTACGTTTAAATACGAGAATAAACAATATTAAACGTGAGGGTAAAATCTGGAGGCTGGAGGGGCAATCGGCTGACGGAATAATAGAGATTCAAAGTGATTTTTTAATTGGTGCCGATGGAGACCATTCCGTTCTATTGGGTTATTTAGGAGAACGAAAAATTGACAGGAATAATTATGCTGGCGCTTTAAGACAATACTGGAAGGGAATTTCGAACCTGCATACGGAAAATCTTATTGAAGTGTATTTTCCTGCGGCTTTACCATTTTCTTATTTCTGGATATTTCCGTTACCAAATGGGGAGGCAAACGTAGGTTTTGGAATGGCAAGTAACCAGATAAAAAAACGCAATATAAATCTGCGCCAAACTTTTGATACACTTATAAAAACTGACCCCTGTTTAAAAGATCGTTTTAAAAATGCACAACCCATCGAAACAGTAAAAGGTTGGGGAGTACCTATGTCGGGTAGTAATAGGAAGGCTTATGGAGAAGGGTGGTTGCTGATAGGCGATGCAGCGTCTGTTGTTTGTCCTACATCCGGCGAAGGCATTGGGTCGGGAATGATAAGCGCATACATAGCAGCGAAATTTATAGAGCGGGCCGTTAAAGCAAATGATATGAGTGAACCAATGTTTTTAAATTATAATAGAGAAATCCACAAAAGGTTAAAAGCTGATGAAAAATATTACCGACTTATAAATTACCTGCCAGCCGGCATTTTTTCTTTCCTCATCAACACTATATTATCTAATAAATTTTTACAAAAAAAACTCTTTAGAAAACAAATGCACAATTGGATTGAAACGGCATATACCAAGGAAATAGTTGTAAATTTTTAGTGTGGAATTGAATAGATTACCGATATATCACCGTTCCTAATTGCTTGGTTAACTCAATTTCCATTTGCTTTAAATGTTGGTGAGTTTGTACCAACAACAGCTGGTCTTCAATTACCGTAGATTTTTCCATGTCACGTTGGTTTTCATCCATCAGCCTTTTTATTTTGCGCAGTTTAAGATAGTTAAGCGTTGAAAAAACTTCTTCAGCAAATAAATCATCACGGGTGTTAATATGACCTTCAAAATGTTCTTTCCATTTGGGGCTTATTTCGTAATTGAAATCCATAATACTAACAACAAGCGAACTCATTTTTAAATCTTCGTGATATAAAAAATTCTTAGCGGTTGGTTCAATACCTGCATCATACCATGCTTTGTATGTATGTAATATTCTTACAAGCTCTTTATTATCTATTAATTCTTCCAGCTGGTTTTCTTCTACCTCCTTAAAAATATGATCCGCTACTTTTTGTTCTTCATCCCACTGTTTAAGCCCAAATTCAAGCAGACTGCGAATCATAGCCTGTTCAAACATTTCATCTTTATTAAAAAGTAAAGTGGCATCGTTTTCAATAAATTCGTTTTGCTCTACATTAACTTGCTCTTCAGAAAAACGTTGATTCCTTTCCACACGATTTTCTTCTTTACCAATTTTTTCTCTGATGAATTTATTTACCAGAGCATGCAAACCGGCCTCTTCAATTTTTAAAATTTCAGCGCTTTGTTTAATGTAATCCTGTTGCTTAGTAAAATCTTCAGCCTTATTAATTTTAGAAATAGTTTCAGCAATCTGGTTTACAACAATCGATTTTTTGTTGTTATCATCACCGGCATCCTTCAATGAAATTCCTAATTGAAAAAGAATAAAATCTTTTTTATTTTCCTCAACAAATTTTATAAATGCTTCTGTGCCTACTTTATTTACATAACTATCTGGATCTTCTCCATCAGGTATTAAAACAAGTTTTACATTCAGGCTTTCTTCCAACGCTAAATCAAGCCCACGTAACGCAGCTTTAATGCCTGCACCATCTCCATCATAAATGATAGTAAGGTTGTTGGTGTATTTTTTTATCAGCCTTAATTGATCTAGCGTTAAAGATGTTCCACCACTGGCCACCACATTTTCAATACCAGCCTGGTGCAGGCTCACAACATCAGTATAGCCTTCTACCAGTAAACATTCATCTGCCTTATCAATTGCCTGGCGTGCAAAGTAGGAGCCATACAGTAATTTACTTTTTACATAAATTTCATTTTCAGGCGTGTTAATGTATTTGGGCGCTTTATCATTCTTCTTAATAATTCTTGCACCAAAGCCCAATACTTTTCCACTTTGATTATGTATGGGAAAAATTATTCTACCCCTGTAATTATCATAAGCGTTTCCTTCACGTACATTAACCAAACCAGTCTTCTGCAATAATTCCAAATTGTATTGATTGGCAAGCGCAGCTTTCGTAAATCCATCTTTTGCTTCGCTATTATATCCCAGTTGAAATTTATTAATAATCTCTTCTCTAAAACCACGTTCTTTTAAATAGCTTAAGGCAATATCCTGGCCTTCTTCGGTATTTAACAGGGCATCAGTAAAAAACTTTTGCCCAAAATTATTAATGATGTATAAACTGTCTGCTACCTGTTGCTGTTGCTTATACTCCGGGCTTGTTTCTGTTTCTTCAATTTCAACATTGTATTTTGCAGCAAGCCAACGTAATGCTTCAACGTAACTGTACTTTTCCGCTTCCATTAAAAAGCCAATGCTGTTTCCACTGCGTCCGCAGCCAAAACATTTGTATATTTCTTTAGAAGGAGATACGGTAAAAGAAGGAGATTTTTCGTTGTGAAAAGGACACAAGCCTAAATAATTAGCGCCTCTTTTCTTTAATTTAATAAAAGAGCCAACTATTTCCACAATATCAATGCGGCTAAGAATCTGTTGTATACTTTCCTGCGATATCAATGTTTAAAAATATTGAGGCTGCAATTTACCTGTTAAAAATGGTAAAGATAAAAATTTACGTCGTAGCGAGCAAGGTTAGGGTTTTGCTGTAATAAATAATTATCATATTAAACAGCAAAATTAATTTAACTATCTGGTAGAAATCCTAATTTTAACCTGCATTGTGATTGGTAATTAACTGTTAAACAAAAAATTTATATTAGTACGGCATGATTTATGAAAAATGCCAGGTAAAATCATCTGTATTTTTTAATATCTTTATCATTCAAAAAAAATAAAAGCATGAAGAAATATTTATTAGTGTTTACCTTGTTATTAGCAAGCTTTTACGTTAAAAGCCAGGATTTAAAGAATATTAGAACAATGGTTGTTCTAAAGCAATTTGAAAAAGTTAAGCCCGAAATTGATAAATATTTGGCTGATCCAAAAAATTCAACAAAGGGTGAAGGCTGGTATTATAAAGCATATATCTATAATGCAGTTGCCAGAATTGCTGGTAAAACAACAGATGAAAGCAAAACACTTTTTACAGAATCCTTTAATGCATTAAAAAAATACGCCGAGCTTGAACCTAAAGCTCCTTTAACTGTAGAAGAAGAAAACAGTACCATTTATAATGTTTATTACGGGTTTTATGATGAAGGTGTAAAAGCATATAACACAAAGAACTTTCCATTGTCGTATGATTTTTTTGCCCGGGGCCTTGATGTACATGATTATGCATATAATAATAATTTAAATGGCCCAAGCGGATTAAAATTTGCTGCACACGATACAGATCTTGTATGGAACCTGGCTGTTTTGGCTAATGAACTTAAGAAGAAGGAAGATGCTTTGGTATATTATAAGAAAATTGTTGATGCAGGTCTTACAGATGAAAAATATGCCGTTGCATACGATGAGTTAATTAAGACGACAAAAAAAGAAAAAAATGCAGAATTATTCAACAAATATGTAACGCTTGCAAAAAAGTATTATCCGGTTGATAAAGCATATTGGGAAAGCCAGCAAATTGACTTTGCAGTTAATGGATTAGAAGATGAAGCGTTGCTTAATAAATATGAGGAGTTAACAAAAACACTTCCTGATAATTATGCCATTTTATATGATTATGCCATTGAAATTGATAAGTTTTTGGGCACTGATGCAGCTAAGGGAAAAGATGCTGTTGCCTATAAAAATAAAATGGAAGATTTATTTCTTCAGGCAGCTAAAGTGCAGTCCACTGTTGAGGTTAATCTGCAATTAGCAAATTTATATTATAGCAAAAGTTATGATTTTCAGGATCGTGCCGCAAGGATAAAGGGAACAAAACCAACAGAATTAAAATTGAAAAAGGATTTAACCGATTCGGTTAAGTTAGTAATTAACAAAAGTGTTCCTTATGCAGAAAAAGCAGCTGCACTTTTGGCTGATTTAAAAGAATATAAATATTCTGATAAAGCAAATTACAAGTTGGCTTTAGAAATTTTAGGTAATGCTGCAAAAGCAAATGGTAATGCCGCCAAAGCTGCAGAATATGAAAAAAAGAGAGCTGATATTGATAAATTGTAATTGCAAAAAAATAGCAAATCAAAAACCTCCCAATCGGGAGGTTTTTGATTTTATTGAGCTATCAAAAAATTTTAACATCCGCACAGAATAACAATACCACAAGTAACACAATCCCCATCACTTTTATAAAAACAAATTTAAATCTTCTAACTATTTCAAATTCTTTATCAGCAATAATCTTATCTATAAAAATCGCATTAGCTATCAATCTTGAAAGCAAAAGCAAACAAGTAATAGGTATTTATAAAAAAATCTGTGAATAATCAATCCTACGTCATCATTCGTATTATATACACCTTTTCAAGTACTTTACAAACTTTTAAACTACGTATAAAAAGAAAAAGATTTAAAATATTAAACTAGCAACCTTGTAGCGCATACCAAATAATTAAAAACACCACAACTGTTCCCAGGCAACCGCCACCAAGTTTTTTTGCGCCATATCCGGCAATTAAGCCTCTTACTAATTTGTTCATATTGAGTTTTTTAAGTGGTTCGCTAAGATTGCATTAAAGTAAAGTAAACTTTTTACACAATCTTAAAATGTTAATAACTATTATTCAAATTGGGGTTACTCCTTATCTGCAAACAATTTGGATGCCAATCTTAAACTGTTAATAACTAGGCCTAAATGCTGTAAAAAATGAAAATTTTCTATTGGGGCATTACTTTATATTTGCCGTCTGACTAAAACCGAGATACACCGTGCGTTTAAAGAGCTTAGAAATAAAAGGATTTAAAAGTTTTGCCGATAAAACAGTACTCAATTTTGATGAGGGTATTACAGGGGTAATTGGACCCAATGGTTGCGGAAAAAGCAATATTGTGGACAGTATCCGTTGGGTAATTGGTGAGCACAAAATAAGTAATCTGCGAAGCGAAAACCTGGAGAGCCTGGTGTTTAACGGAAGTAAAACCCGCAGTGCCAGTGGTATTGCAGAAGTTAGTTTAACTTTTGAAAATACAAAAAACCTGTTACCTACAGAGTTTAGCACCGTAACTGTTACCCGAAAATATTATAAAAGCGGGGAGAGTGAATACCGCCTGAATGATGTGGCTTGCCGCCTGAAGGATATTCATAACCTGTTTATGGATACGGGTGTAAGCAATGATAGCTACGCCATTATTGAACTTGGAATGGTGGATGATATTATTAAAGACAAAGAGTTCAGCCGCCGTAAAATGCTGGAGCAGGCAGCTGGTATAAGTATCTACAAAACGCGTAAAAAAGAAGCCAAACTTAAATTAGATGCTGCCGAGCAGGATTTGGCAAGGGTTGAAGATTTGCTGTTTGAAATCAACAACCAGCTTAAGAGCCTGGAAAGCCAGGCTAAAAAGGCAGAGAAATATTTCGAGATAAAAAAAGATTAT
>JBBQPX010000035.1:0-13159 GCA_038216775.1 Chitinophagales bacterium | reverse complement strand
TACCGTTGTGTATTAGGTGGTACATGTTCACCATTTACACCACCAACCAACGTTTCAAATTGTGCAACGTTAACGGTTAATCCAAACCCAACAGTAGCTATTACACCTGTAGGCCCTGTATGTGGCGGTGTAGCAGGTATCAATGGTACTTTATTATCAGTAGGTTCAGCACCTACACCAGTACCTGGTGCAGTAACTGTAAGTTCAGGCACTATCAATCTTGCTATTCCTGATAATACAGCAAACGGTGTAAACAATGCTATAGCCATAGCTGGTGTTCCAGCTAATGCAACAATTACCAATGTAAGTGTTACCTTAAACATGTCACACACTTATCCTGGTGATATGATATTCAACTTAAAAGCGCCTAATGGCCAGATATTAAATCTGTACAAATATGGTACAGGGTTATTCACAGGCGCTACTTCAGGTGTTTCAACCTGGGGTTGGTACGGAGCAAAAGTAAGCCAGACTGGTACTACAGCCTGGAGCACTGTTGCTACTGCACCATTTATTTACAACAACAGCACTCCATGGAAAGCTGATGCAATCAATACACCGGTTGCAGGTGCAACTATACAGGATCCAACAGGTTTTGTATCAAATGCAGCTGGCTTTGCTAACTTGTACTCAACTCCAGCCTCTACAACAGGTAACTGGACATTGGCTATGGCTGATGGCGGACCTGGTGATAATGGAACTTTGGCTTCATGGGCACTAAGCATTGAATACACAACACCTGGCACTGGTGGCGGACCAACATTAACTTATGTATGGTCTCCATTAACCGGTTTGTACACTAATGCAACTGCAACTACACCATACACAGGAACTAACCTTCCAAGTGTATATGCGGCACCAACTGCACTTACAACTTACACAGTAAGGGCAACTGATGTTGCAACAGGATGTTTCAGCGATGCATCGGTATTGGTGAATTATACACCACCAGCACCAAATGTTACACCAAATCCTGTAACAATGTGTTTAGGTGATCCTGCTGTACGTTTAGTAAGCTCTTCATCAAGCAAAACCACTGTTACTGCAACATCTGGCACTATCAATCTACCAATTGACCCTACAGATGTAGGAGATGGAACAGCAACAGTTTCAACATTGAACATTGCGGGTGTACCTGCAGGTTCTATTTTGAGCGAGGTTAAAGTTACAATGAACATTAACCATACCTGGGTTGGTGATCTTGATATAAATATCAAAGCACCAAACAACCAGATTCTTAACCTTGTGGGCGCCTTAAATGGCGGTGCAGGTACCAATGCAACGGCTAACTTTACAAACACAGCCTTTAGTTCTTTAGGTGGAGCCACTATAAGTGGTGCTGCTGCGCCAAGAACGGGTACATATGCTGCTGAAGCACGTGTTGGTTACGGCCCAACTGGTTACATACAAACTACAGGTTTGTGGAGTGCACTTACTCCAACACCTGTTGCTGCCAATGGCGCATGGACACTTGCCATAGGTGACTACGCTGCAGGTGATAATGGAACACTTGTTTCATGGTCAATAGCTGCACCCTACATTTCGGGTGTACCTTCAACATCAGCTACATGGTCGCCAATTGCGGGATTGTATAATGATGCGGCTGCTACCATTGCCTATACTGGTGATGTAAGAGATACCGTTTATACAAGACCAACACCATCGGGTGTTTATAACTACCAGGTAACGGTTCAAAGTTTACCTGCGGTGCTACCTACTCCGGTAGCCTTTACAAACCCCGCAGCAATTACTATTACCAACGCTGGAGTTGGATCTACTCCTTATCCATCAAACCTTGCTGTAGCAGGCTTGCTGGCAGGTGCTACTGTTAATTCAGTTTCACTTAACGGCCTAAGCCATACATGGTCTGATGATATTGATGTTTTGTTACAATCACCAACAGGTCAGAATGTAATATTAATGTCAGATGTGGGCGGATCAAGCTCAATAAGTAATGTTACTTATACATTCTCTGATGCTGGCCCGGCAATGGGTACGGGAGCTAATGCTACCGGCACTTATAAACCAACTAACCTGGTTGGTACAATAGGTGTTGAACCAGACAACTGGCCTGCTCCAGGTCCTGGTGTAGTTGCACAAACAGCACCTGCTTTATCTATGTTTACCGGTAATATGAACGGTACATGGAAATTGTTTGTTGTTGATGATGCTGCTGGTGATAATGGAACACTTTCTGGTGGTTATACCATCAGATTTAATGTGCCTATTCCTCCTTGTACCTCACCAGCACGTATAGTTGTTGTTAACGTTAACCAACCTGCTTCAGTTACAACGCAGCCGGTTGATGTAACAATTTGTACCGATAAAGTAGCAACATTCTCTGTTGTTGCAGCTGGTACAGCACCGCTTACTTATCAATGGCAGGTTAGTACCAATGGAAATAATCCTCCATGGACTAATATAACCAATGGTGGAGTTTACAGTGGCGCAACTACTGCTACACTAACCATTACTGCGCCTCCGGTTAGCATGAGTGGATACTTCTACCGTGTTGTTGTTAACGGCGCTGCTCCTTGCGGTTCTGTAACATCATTCGGAAGAAAACTGACTGTTAATCCATTACCAACTGTAGTGATTACAGCAGCTCCTTACACAAGCCTGTTCCCAGGCCTGGTAACAACTTTAACATCAACAGTATCTCCAGTTGCTGCCCAGACTTACACCTGGTTACGTGACGGAGTAACAGTACCGGGAGCTATAACTGGAACCCTTGCTGTTAATATAGATGGTTTAGGAGTTTATCAATTAAGAGTTACTGATGTTAATGGTTGTACTAACGTATCTAACCAGATAACCATCAAAGACTCTGTTAGTTCTAAATGCTTTATCTATCCAAACCCAACCAGCGGAAGCTTTGAGGTTAGATATTACAGCGTAGCTTCTAACAGTAACTTACCAAGAACATTAACAGTTTATGATGCTAAAGGCGACAGGGTTTATACCCAATTGTACAGCATCGGACGTCCTTACGACAGGATGCCTGTTAATATGAGTGCATACGGAAAAGGCTTATACTGGGTTGAAATTGGCGATGTCAATGGAAACAGATTAGCTATGTGTAGATTGGTGATTCAGTAATAAATAACCGAATCAGTTATACAAAGTCCCCCGATTTTTTCGGGGGACTTTTTTTGTGTTAAAAAATTTGAGGGAAATTAAATTACAGTATGAATAGCAAAACCAGATTTAGAAAAGATGCAAAAGCAAAGTTTGCATTGCCTGTTTCCAAATAAAAATTCTATTTATTTGGATAGCTACTAACAAAACGATTACCTTTTAAATAAAAGCGATAAGGCTGTAATGCAGCGTCCCCAGAACCTTGTATGCCAATACGGTGACTCACACCAATTTCATCTGCAGAAATTTTAAACCCGTCATCGTATAGGTTAAATTCACTTTTAAGTAAATTAATGCCGGAATGCATTTTTGAAATACCTAAAGCTTTTGCTGTGTTACCAGGGCCCTTCGTAAGTGTATTGTCAGCCTGAAGTTTACCCGTTCTTTTCAACATTATATCAATACCGGTTATCGGCGCAATTGCCCTTATCAAAACTGCATCAGGTATCTCTTTAGCATTAGTTACTATATTAAATAAATGATGCATTCCGTAACATATATAAACATAAGCCGTACCCGCAGTTGCATACATATGCTCATTACGGGTTGTACGCTTTCCACCAAAGGAATGAGAAGCCCTGTCTGTTAGCCCTATATAAGCTTCCGTTTCAACAATTCTACCACTGGTAAAGCCTTCTTCAAAATCAGTTGAAATAATTTTTCCTATTAACTCCCGGGCAATTAAAACAACATCTTTCCTATTATAAAATTGAATGGGCAATATGTTCATTATAGTACTAACTTTAAAGCTAAAATACTAATTACTGCTAATAGCTAATTGAAAATATTCATGCTGAAAGACATTATAATTTCCATACAGGCCTACACACAAGCACACCGGTTTATTGTTAAACACAGGTTATGGAAATGGATAATTATTCCCGGACTTATTTATACAATCCTTTTTTGCGTTGGAATATATTTATTTGTAGTTTCCAGTAGCCATGCTATTGATTTTATGTTGCAAAAATCCGGTGTTTCTGACTGGATGGAAAAAATGCAAAACGGTTTCTTAAGCTTTCTGCTCATATTCGGCCAACTTATACTCAACCTGATTTTTCTTTTGTTTTATTTTTCGCTTTTTAAATACCTGTTTCTGATAATTGGCTCGCCTTTATTTGCATACCTGAGTGAAAAAACTGAAGCCATGATAGAGGGTAAAGAATATCCCTTCAATTTTAAACAGTTACTAAAAGACATTGTGCGTGGAGTACGGCTGGCATTACGTAATATGCTATGGCAAACAGTTTACACGCTTTCTATTTTAGTTTTATCGTTTATACCGGTAATAGGGTGGGTTACGCCGCTACTTGCTTTACTGATTGAATGTTATTACCTCGGTTTTTCGATGCTTGACTATAGTTGTGAAAGAAACAAACTATCAACATCGCAAAGTATAACATTTATAGGGCGGCACAAGGGCTTGGCAATTGGAAATGGTATTATTTTTTACCTGATGCACATTGTACCGGTTTTAGGCTGGCTGTTTGCCCCAAGTTACGCAGTAATTGCAGCTACGCTTAGTTTATATAAAGCCAAAAATTACGGAATGCTTAATATTGCAGATAAGACTAATTAAAAAATATGAATTCAGTGATTTATCTTATTCCCACTGTATTGGAAGAATCAGCTACAGAAACCATTGCAGCCTATGTAATTGAAGCTGTAAAAAAATGCCAGGTTATTTTTGCCGAAAATGAAAGAACAGCAAGGCGATTTTTAAAATTAATTTGCAAAGAAATTGTGATTGATGATTATGAATGGTTTACTATACACAAAGCAGAATCAGAATTAATAAGTACGTTCCAACAAAAAATAAAGGCAGGGAAAAATATAGCCATCATCAGTGAAGCCGGCTGCCCTGGTATTGCAGACCCAGGCCAGGTACTAATTGCTGCTGCGCAGAATATGAACGCACAAGTAAAACCGCTTGTAGGACCAAGTTCTATTCTTTTGGCTCTAATGGCTAGCGGCATGAATGGGCAACAATTTGAATTCGTGGGCTATTTACCAATCGATAATTCTGAAAGAAATAAAGCTGTTACAGCTTTAGAAACAACCTCTCAAAAGAAAAACAGTACACAGATTTTTATTGAAACACCTTATAGAAATAATCAACTTATTGAAACGATATTGAAAACCTGCAAGCCAACTACCAAACTTTGTATTGCATCCGAACTAACAGGAGCAAATGAATACGTTAAAACAAAAACTGTTTCGGATTGGAAGAAAGAAAAAACCGACTTTCATAAAAAGCCGGTTATATTTTTGTTGTATGCAGGTACATAATTAACGTTCAACCGGCTTCATGGTTATAATTTTATCCACTATAAACGGACTAAAGCCACGCCATGGGATGGATCCTTTAAACTCCTTGTAATGCAAATCGAAATAATTGCCACTATTATTCATTAATATATTGGCTAAGCTGTCATCGGCAACTGAAAACTCAAATTCATAGGAACTTATTGTTCCAGGAGCTTTTGACCTTAAGCCGGATTGGATCAGTTTCCCTTCGTAAGTTTTAAAAACATTCCCTTTTCTTACTACGTAGTTTAATTCACCGGATTTAACGCCCTCGCCAAAAACAAAATAATACTTCCACCAAAAAGCGACAGCTCCTGTAATTAAAACAATAAATATAAACCACCTTAAAAATTTGCGAAAACCACTTTTCTTTTTTGGTTCTTCCTTTTTTACGTCATCAAACTTTACATCATCCATAAAATAATTTTTAAAAAATTAAAGTCCGTATTTATCAACAAGATATATCAAGGCTGTCATATTTACTGCACCCAGGTGTAACTCTCTCCTGCTAACTGCTTCAAAAGTATCTGTAGCAGCATGATGCAAATCAAAATAGCGCTGACTATCAGGGCTTAGGCCTGCCAAAGCAGCACCGATGGTTTTTAACGGTCCAACATCAGAACCACTACCTCCTGCTGATAAATCATACACACCATAATCATAAAATAAATTTTTCCAGCTTTGTATCTTCTTAATTTTTTCACTACTCATATCCAAACCAAAGCCTCGTGGCGTAAAGCCTCCTGCATCACTTTCAACTGCAAAAATATGCTTCTCATTATTAGCTTTGGCCAGCTCAAGATACTTGTCAGATCCTCGTCCTCCATTTTCTTCATTCATAAACATAACAGCCCTAATGGTGTGTTTTGGCTTTATACCAAGTACTTTAAAAGTTCGCAGCACTTCAATACTTTGCACTGCACCTGCTCCATCATCTTGGGCACCTTCAGCTAAATCCCAGCTATCTAAATGCCCTCCAACTGTAATAAATTCCCCGGGCATTTCTGTGCCGCGTAGCTCGCCCACAACATTAAACGAAGGCGCATCTGGTAACATGGTACTGGTATTTCTAAGGTAAGCAGATACAACATTATTACTTTTTAACTGTACGCTAAGCCATTCTGCATCATTTGTACTAACGGCAACCGCAGGTATTTTAGCAAAAGAATCATTATAAACGGTAACGCCGGTGTGTGGAAAATCATCAAGATTACTGGCCAACGAACGTACTATAACAGCTACAGCTCCATATTTTGCTGCTTTTGCCGGGCCTCTCGTTCTATAAGCGCCACTTTCTCCATAAGCCATAAAAGACCTTACGTATGTTGGGTTCATCGGATAATTGTAAAAAACAATTTTCCCTTTTATTCCTTCGGTACCTAATTTATCGAGTTGGCTAAAATTGTTAATTTCGATAACCGGAGCGGTTATTCCTTTTTTACCAGTGCCTTCAGAATTACCAAGCGCACATAAATGAAGTTTATAATTACTCCCATCAGTTAATTTAATATTGCCTTTTTCTTTTTCGCCTCTTACCCAATGCGGCACCATACAGGGTTGCAGGTAAACAGTATCTGCTCCTGCATCTTTCAACATTTTTGCAGTTGCTTCCACGGCTTTTTGAGCTTGTGCAGAACCACTTAAACGAGGACCAATCTGCTTGCATAAAAACCGCAAGTTTTCATAAGCGGCACCATTTGATAGTATCTCATTGGAAATTTTACGTATTCTTATCGAATCTTCTGTTTGCGCAAATGCAGCGGCAAAGAGTAAAAGACCAATACCGGTTAACGAGAAAAACTTTTTATTCATATTGATTGTTATTAAACAAACTTACTGATTTAATATGAATACAGGAATGGAAATTGTGATGAACAATAAATCGGTAAATTGCAGCATAACAGATCATAAAAACAGCTTGGTATGAATATAGGTATTGTTTGTTACCCAACTTTTGGCGGTAGTGGTGTATTGGCTACAGAATTAGGAAAGGCACTGGCAGATAAAGGTCATAATATACATTTCATTACCTACCAACAGCCTGTGAGGCTTAGTGGTTTTCATGCAAATATATTTTATCATGAAGTGAGGGTACCAACGTATCCTCTTTTTGATTATCCGCCTTACGAAACTGCTTTAGCCAGTTCGATGGTGGATGTTGTTTTAAACAATGATGTTGAACTGCTGCATGTTCATTATGCCATACCCCACGCTGCAGCGGCCTATATGGCAAAACAGATTTTAGCCAAGCAGGGAATTAAAATGCCGGTAATTACTACTTTGCACGGTACTGATATTACGTTGGTTGGCAAGGATAAGACCTACAGCCCTGTTGTAACTTTTTCGATGAATGAAAGTGATATTCTAACTGCCGTATCTCAAAACCTAAAAGAAGAAACTTACAAGAATTTTAAGATAGATAAAGAAATAGAAGTAATTCACAATTTTGTGGATGTTAAACGTTTTCACAAGCAACCTGTTGATGCTTTTAGAAAACTCATTTCTCCCAACGGGGAAAAAATAATTGTGCATGCATCTAATTTTAGAAAAGTAAAAAGAGTAGAGGATGTGGTTGCTACTTTTTTATTGATACAGGAAAAAATGCCTGCCACTTTACTATTGTTGGGCGATGGCCCGGAGAGAACACATATAGAAGCCAATGCAAGAAAATGTGAATCGCATAACTCCATTAAGTTTTTAGGCAAACAAGAGCAGATGGAGGATATTTTGCCTATTGCCGATTTGTTTTTACTTACCAGTGAATATGAAAGCTTTGGATTAGCTGCATTAGAAGCCATGGCTGCTGAAGTGCCAGTAATATCAACTAATGCGGGAGGTTTGCCAGAAATAAATATTGATGGTTACTGTGGTTTTATGAGCAATGTGGGTGATGTGGAAGACATGGCAAAAAATGCGTTGTACATTTTGCAAGACGATGCTACATTGCAAAAATTTAAAGCAAATGCTTTGGAGCAGGCTAAAAAATTCGACATCGAAAGTATTGTACCCGTTTATGAAGCCTTGTATAAAAGGCTTGTATAATGTTCTATCTTTTTAGCCATCTCTCCGGGTCTATATTATTCCCTTTTTCATCACTAAGGTATAAATCTATTGCGCCGATTCCATCAAGGTTTGCGGCAGCTTTTCCAATTACCTGACCGGTTTTTACATTTTGTCCACGTTGCACAGCAACACTCGACAAGTTACTGTATGTAGTAAAATATTGTCCATGTTGAATAATAACCACCTCCATATCTTCAATAAAAACAATCTGTGCTACAACACCATCAAAAACCACCTTAACATTACTTCCGATATCTGTGGAAATTGTTGTGCCGGTTACATCAATTGTACTTCCACTAGGTAATGCATTTCTGCCAAAGTGCAGAATAGGCAACCCTTTGTCAACAGGCCACGGCAAAGAGCCTCTGTTTTTAATAAAGCTTTCATTAAGTGCCATGTTACCTGCATTTAATAATACACTTTCTGGTGCTTTGGCTGCTTCTACTTTTTTAGGAGCAGCAGTTACTGTTTTAGGGGCTTCCGTTTTTATATTTGCATTCTTGTTTACGTCGGGTATTGCAGTGTTTCGTTTAGCATCCTCCTTTGCCTTTGCTACTGCAGCTGCCCTTGCATCGTCTCTTGCCTTTTTAATAGCTGCGGCAATTGCTCTATCAACTTTTGCATTTTGTTTTTTAAAAGCTGTAAGCTGATTATTCAGATCTTTTCCCTGCTTTTTCAGGTCATTCATTATCCTGTCCTTCTCCGTTTTTTGCGATGCAAGCGCACCAAGTTCTTTATCCTTTGATTGCAGCACTTCGCTTTTCTGCTCCTTCATGCTACCCAATTCATTAAGTCGATGTTTACGTAGTTCCTGGGTTCGTAAAATATTTTCTCCCTGCTTCTCCCTATAAGTGCGGTAATATTTTAAATATGCAATCCGCTTTATGGCATCATTAAAACTTGCAGCAGAAAATATGAAACTTAAAAAGTCGTAGTTGTTTCTGTTTTTGTACGCATAAACCATGCTTTTTGCGTATTCTTCTTTAAGGGTATCCAGTAATTTATTATACCTGTTTATTTCACGCTGGTTTGTAAAAATATTATTGTCCAGAATGTTAATGTCTTTGCCTATGTTATCAATAAGCCTGTTTTGAAGATTAACTTTATCATTAATTAATTTCCATTGAACTAGATTTTCCTTTGTTTTAAGTTTATTGCTATTCAATAGTTTTTGAGTCTGCTCCATTTCCTTTTTCAATTGTGTACGTTGTTTCTCAAGCTCTTCACGGGTATCTTGTGCATGCACAGCAATACTTAGTAAACAAAAAACGACAATATTGAAAATGAATTTAACCATGCTGATAAATTAGTTTGTTCAAAAATAACCTGGAGGAATTTAAAAAAGAGGCATTAAAATTCCACTGCCTGTGCATAATTACAAATAACGTTTACTTCTTTGTATAATTTTTGGGCACATTAAAAGAAACTGATAATTCTTTGTTAAACTCATACTGTTTAAAATTGAGTTGAATATCCAGTTTGTTTTTTTCAGATAACGTTATCTCCCTGTAGGTGGAAAAATTAAATCCCGATTTATTTTCATAGCTCCCGTAAGTAAGGTCTGCAGTTCGGTTCCTGGATAAATCTACATCGTCCAACTTACTATGCATCAATAAATAATTATCTGTAGATAACGAAAGTAAATTTTTGAAATACAGCCCAATTGTTGAAAGCAGAACTTGATTTTCTGTCATTTTATAATTAACAATATTATTAGTATCCACAAAAACCGGATTGCCAACCAATAGCTCCTGCAATGTTTTAAAATCAAAAGCTATCTGTGTTACTTCTTGAAGATAATCAAGCGACCGGTATTGCACTTCCTTGTCCTGTTTATTTAACAGAATAACACTATCCTTAGTAATTAAAACCCTGTAAACTTCAATGTTTAAAAATGATGCCGTTAAAGATATCCAAATGGCACTGTCTTTAATAATGCGCACAATAGCCGTAACATCAGGCTGCTTGCCTTTGTTATCCTGATAGTCAACTTTAATTTTGGCATTAAAGGTTTTAAAGTCGATGTAATTTCGATTTAATTTTTCGACTGTATTTCTAATTGTTAATAGAGAATCTACTTTTGATTGATCTACAGTAACCACTGCAGTTGTATCTTTCGGACCAATAACTTTATTAATCTGCTTTACGGTTTTACAACCAGGAGCCGAAAAGGCAACAATAAAAATAATACAAATTGGAATTAAATATTTCATTGGTTATTGTTGATTTTATTTATTTTAATTTTTTCCTGTGTGGCCAAAACCTCCTTCACCACGGTCAGATCCGGCAAGCTCTTCTACTAAAATAAGTTCAGCCCTCTCAGTTTTTGCAATTATCATTTGTGCAATTCTGTCTCCATTATTAATAACCTGAACTTCATTACTTAAATTTATGAGTATAACTTTTAACTCACCTCTATAATCAGCATCTATGGTACCGGGTGAATTAAGGCATGTTATTCCTTGTTTGATCGCCATACCGCTTCTCGGTCTTACCTGTGCTTCATAACCATTTGGCAATTCTATAAACAAACCTGTTGGTATCATTTGGCGCTCCATTGGTTGTAAAAAAACTGCTTCGTTAATATTAGCCCTTATATCCATTCCTGATGCCCCTTCGGTTGCATAAGCAGGTAAAGCATTGGATGATGTATTTACAATTTTAACCTTAATATTTTGCATGGCTCCAAAGATAACGACGTAAAAAGTTAATAATTCAACAATGAAGATTTTGGAATGCTGTTAAAAAAGAATCGTATAGTAAAACGTTAAAAACAGCGATTAGTTTGCAGAATATCCCATATTTCTACACTCAAATTTAATAAAGAAGTAATTATTTTAAAGTAAGCAATACTGATGCATAAGCCTTTAATCCCTCCCCTCTTCCAATAAATCCCATTTCTTCTGTTGTTGTAGCCTTTATTGATACATCTCCAACTTCTATGTGAATTATATCAGCAATAGTTTGCTGCATTTGCGAAATGTACGATTTTATTTTAGGTGCCTGCAGGCAAAGGGTACTATCTATATTAACAACCTTATATCCTTTCTTATCAATTATCTCTGCGCATTTTTTTAATAATATTTTACTATCGATATCCTTAAAAGCGTTATCAGTATCGGGAAAATGATAGCCTATATCTCCGAGTGCCAAGGCGCCGAACATGGCATCGCAAATTGCATGTAATAATACATCTGCATCACTATGCCCTAAAGCTCCTTTTGTATGTGGTATTTTAATACCTCCAATCCATAAATCTCTTCCATCTACTAATTGGTGATAATCTACGCCTGATCCTATTCTAAATGACATCTGATTTTTTATTTGTAAATATCCGAATTAAGGGCGACAATAAAAACAAAAAAGCGTCAAACCTTAAGGTTTGACGCTTTTTTTACATGAAAATCTATTAATTATTTTCCAGCCATATCGAACACTAAACCAAAACGATAAGTGTTAGATAATGGGTTACGATTTGTACCATTTCCTGTAGGGAAGATGTAAGAGAAGTTTAAAGCAGCAACGCTATATTTAATTGTAGCACCTACTGTAAAATACTTTCTGTTTCCTTTGTTAGGGTTTTCGTAGAAGTAACCAGCTCTGAAACCAAATTGGTTGTTGTAAAAATACTCTGCACCAACTGATAAGTTAACTTCCTGAATTTCTTCATTTGCACCACCACCATCTCCAAAAGATTTAGTCCAGCTGCTAACAACACTGCGATTGCGGTATGATCTTAAGGCTGCAGAATCACTTGAAGTGTTACCAGTTAAAACAGGAGGTGTTGGAACTAATAATTTATTAAGGTCAAGAGCGAATGTTATTTTATTAGCTTCGTCAAATACTTTAGTGTAAGCTATACCCAAACCTATGTTAGCAGGTATGTAGTCTTTTTGAGTTGCATCACTTGTATAAGAAATTTTAGAACCTAAGTTACTTAGAGTTAAACCCCAATTAAGTCCCTGGCCGTTTTCTTTAGCACCATGATGATAAAGATGTAAATCACCAGCAACTGAATTACCAACTTTAGCAGTTGCACCATTTACATTTGCGCCTTTTGCAAGGTTTGAATTAATATATCTGATAGCAATACCTAAGCCGAATTTGCTAGATAATTTTCTAGAATACCCCAAATCAAAAGCAAATTCTTTTGGATTGTATTGATTTAACGGGTTACCGCTTTGATCAGTAAACTGAACATCGCCTAATTTAAAATATCTCAATGAAGCAGAAATTGCTTGATTATCGTCTAATTTATAGTACCCAGCCAAAGAAGCTAAGAATACATCATTTACAGATAAATCTCTTAACCATGGAGAGTAGTTTACACCAATACCAAATTTGCTGGTATTAAATGGAGTTTTACCCTGATTAAAAAATCCAGAATTTGCATCAGGTGCAGTTGCTATACCTACATCTCCCATACCACCACTGCGGGCATCAGGTGATATACGTAGGAACGGAACAGCAGATGTTACGACGTTTATGTTCTGGGCATTAGATACAGTTATTGCTCCTCCCAGTAACATAACTAAGGCAGTTAGTTTCAAAGTTACTTTTTTCATGCGTTTTGATTTTGTCTTGGTTAGGTAGACTTACCTCTATAAGCGTTAAGTTTAATGGTTGTATTATGTTGTAAAAATAATAGTTT
>JBBQPX010000034.1:0-13217 GCA_038216775.1 Chitinophagales bacterium | reverse complement strand
TTCTTTAGCAAAAGCATTGATTGCAAATGAATTGTAAGTTTTTAATGATATATTATTTTCAATAATGCTCATTTTCAATTTTTATGAGTAAATTTTTATTTTGCCAGTTTGGCAGTTGTAATAAACCTTTTCGAAATGTTGCACTTTCTTATCTGTAGTGTAACCTTAGTTTTAGCCTCGTAGAGGCGACATATCAGTAGCAATTAAATTAAAAGAGCCAGCTTTTAGCTCCATCGGAGCGTCATGTAAATATATCGCTCCGATGGAGCTGAATACAAAATACCTGCTTTCTCTGCTACTAACAATATCGCTCCTACGGAGCTCGGTTTAAAAAGCAGGCAGCATTACAGCACCTGCCAACAAATTACATTTTATCTACATCAACCATTACTGTTACGCTCTTAAAAGCCTTCTCTCCCGTTACTAGATTTATATGGTTTCGTATAGCTGCCTTGTACCGCAAACTCATGCCGGGTTCTTTAGGCAGCTTAATTAATATCTCCATTAAATACTGGTTTCGAATGCGGTTTACAATTGGCGCTGCGGGGCCAACTATAAAATCTTTCAAGTCCTGTTTAAGCAATTCGGCAAGCTTATCTGCGGCTGCACTAACTATATTTTTATCTTTATGTTTTAAAGTCAGTAAAACTAAACGGCTGTATGGCGGGTAGAAAAACTGTCTGCGGTTTTCAATCTCCATTTCGTAAAGCTGCTTATAATTATGTTGCTGCACCAACTGTAAAACGGGGTGCTTTACGTTGGTTGCCTGTATAATTACTTTTCCTTGCGCCCCTTTTCTGCCTGCCCTGCCACTCACCTGCTCCATTAATTGAAAGGCCCGTTCGTTTACCCTGAAGTCGGCAAAAGCCAGTAAACCATCGGCATCTAATATACCAACAAGGCTCACTTTATCAAAATCCAGACCTTTAACCACCATTTGTGTACCTACTAAAACATCGAAACGATGCTGTTCAAATAGCTTTATTAATGTATCATGGGCTGTTTTCCCTTTTACACTGTCAACATCCATCCGGGCAATTTTATGCTTGGGGAAGTCATCTTCCAATTGCTCCTCAATCTTTTCAGTACCAAAGTTTTTTTCCAGCCAAGTATTACTACCGCAAGCGGGACAGGTTATTAATTTGGGATAAACGCTGCCGCAATAATGGCAATGCAGCTTGTTACTAAACTTATGCAGCGTTAACGAAACATCGCAATGCGTACACTGCGGAATAAACCCACAAGTACCACAAATTAAATATGGATTATACCCTCTACGGTTCTGAAATAGAATAACTTGTGTATCATTATCTAAAGCCTTTTGCATAGCTTCTTTTAACTGCGGACTGATGATTACTTTGCCCTTTTGAGCAACTTGCCGGGTATTTACAATCTCAATTTCGGGTAGTTTGATTCCACCGAAGCGTTCTTTCAATTCCACCAATGCGTACTTATCATGCATAGCATTAAAATAACTTTCTATAGATGGTGTAGCGCTGCCAAGTATTGTTTTTGCCTTAAAGAGCGAGGCGTAAAAAATAGCAGCATCCCGTGCATTGTACCTGGGAGCCGGATCCTGCTGCTTAAAGGAGGGGTCGTGCTCTTCGTCCACTATAATTAAACCAAGGTCTTTAAAGGGCAGAAAAAGGGCGCTCCTTGCACCTAGCACAATCTTTACTTCGCCGGTTCGTATCTTATTCCAAAGCTCAATACGTTCATTATTATTAAAACGGGAATGGTAAATGGTGATGTTGCCGCCAAAATGTTTCTGCAGCCGCCGGATAATTTGCGTGGTGAGCGCTATTTCGGGCAGCAAGTACAAAACCTGCTTACCTTCCCTAAAGTACTTTTCAATCAACTTTACATATACCTGCGTTTTGCCGCTGCTGGTAACACCATGCAAAAGGCAAACGTTTTTGGTTTCAAATGCCTTGGCCACTTTATCAGATGCCTTCTGCTGCGCAGCACTAAATTCAAAATCTATCTCCACATTTTTGGGCATGGACTTGATGCGGTCAACAGCTCGTTTTTCAACAATCAATATGTTTTTTTCAACCAAGCCTTTTATCTGCGCCAGCGAAGCACCAGCTTTTTTCAGCAATTCGCTTTGCACAACATCGCCTTCTGTTTTTTGCAGATGAAGATAAGCCAGCAGTAATTCCATTTGCTTTGGGGCACGGCTCCAATTGTTCAGCAATTCGCTTAACTTTTCTTCATTGCCATATTCAGGATTAAGAATTACATAGCTTTCCTTCTTAACCTTATACTGTTCGTCCATGGCTTCCCAAACAAAGCAAACCTTTTTATCTATCAGTTTTTTTATAAGCGGATAAACGTGCGTTACATCTAATATCTGCTGTACTTCGGTTAACCGTAATTCTTTTTTTATTAGCAAAGCTTCTGCCACCAGAAATTCCTCATCATTTAAATGGGTAAAGTCCTCACCTATTTCTTCATTATAAACCAAAATGGTTTCGCTGCTTAGTTTAAAATGCGTGGGTAAAGCGGCAGCCATTACTTCGCCCTCGCTGCACATATAATAATCGCTTAGCCAATGCCATAATTGTAATTGCTGCGGATATAAAATGGGCTCATCATCCAGTACGTTTAATATTTGTTTTGTGGGATACGCAGGCTCTTTATCAAATACAGACTTTATTATTCCGGAGTACTTTTTCTTCTGACCAAAAACAACTTCAACCCTGCAGCCTGGTATTGCTCGTTCAACAAGTTCGTTGGGGATGCCGTAGGTATAAGTTGTTGGCACCGCAAGCGGAAGTATAATTTCTGCCCAGCAAGCGGGTTTTTCATCTGCGAATAGTATTTCGTTTCCTTTGCTCATCTATAAGCCTAAAGTTAATCTAAGTCTCAATTTAATTTATCCAACTTGCCTTATATCTTGTTAAACCCGCTTCCATCGCTTTGTAAACTTTCTCTTTTAAAAAATCAACATCTTCTAATGTGAGCCCGTCAACAGGTATTTCTTCCAGAAAGATTGTGCGGCTTTTGCCGGGTGTCATTGAAAAGATTGAATTGTAATTCAGCCTTTCATAAGTATCCATAAAAAGCATGGGTTTAATGGGGGTTTGCGTTTCAATGGCAATTTTAAAGGCACCGTCGTAAAAAAACTTTAATGGCTCGTGCGTGGTATTAAAAGTTCCTTCTGGCGCAATTACTACTGAAATATCTTTTTTTAAAACTGATTTTAATTGCGTTACGCTTTTTGCTCTCTTTTCAGGATCGCCTCTTTCTACCATCACCACAGCATTGCGGTATATAAAACCAAATATTGGAATTTTGCCCATTTCGGCCTTTCCAAGTATCCTAAAGTTTTGAAACCGGATGGAAAGCATAATTACCGGAATATCTATAAAAGATATATGGTTGAATACAAATACATATTGCTTGCTTCTGTCGTGCGGTGTTTCAAAAATATTGTTGTGGTACATACCTAGCATGGTTAAAACACAAACTGACCAAATTTTGCAAAGAACATATATAACATTACCTCCCTTTATTTTGCCGAAAAATGAAGCTATAATAATAAAAGGCAGCAACAGGAACATAAAAAACAGGAAAACAGCAAACGCATAAACCGTGTAAATGATGCCAATAAACTTGCGAAGTACTTTCATGCTAAATACAAATATAAGTATAAGAAGGCTGAAGTTAGATGGAGAGGGAAGTCAAGTTTTAAAAACTTGACTTCCCTAAAAACGTATTAAAAGCACAGTTTTGATAAAAAGTTGAGCCTCTACGCCCTGCCTGCCGGCAGGCAGGTTGCAGCGAATACCCCGCTGAAGATTTGTGCGCTGACCTGTAGCGGAGTAGTAGCGAAAAGCGGGACCAAGGCTGATATTTGTTCACATTTGCCGTTCAAATGTATAAAACTCAACAGTAAATGACTGTTATGGCACAAATTTGACAAAAACAGAGAATAAAATTGAAAAAAGGACTCTTAAATAAGATATAAACCCTTACCTTTGCCGTCCTAAATTTGGGAATATTATGTTAGCAGTAGTTAAAATAGCAGGCCAGCAATTTACAGTGAAATCTGGCGATAGCTTATACGTACCTCATATAGAGGGAAAATCCGGTGACTCAGTAGAGTTTGCTGAAGTATTGATGACCGATAACAACGGAAGCGTTGCCTTTGGTTCTGATGTAAAAGCAGTTGTTACCGCTGAAATTCTCAGCGACCTTGTTAAAGGTGATAAAGTAATTGCTTTTAAAATGAAAAGAAGAAAAGGGTTTCGTAAAAAGCACGGACATCGTACGCATTACACGCACATTAAAGTAACTGCAATTGCTTAATTAAAAAAAGTTGAAAGTAATAAGTTGCAAGCATGACTTAAAACTTAAAACCTAAAACTAAAAACTTAAAAACATGGCACACAAAAAAGGTGAAGGCTCGGTAAAAAACGGTCGTGATTCACATAGCAAAAGATTAGGTGTAAAAATTTATGGTGGACAACCTGCTAACTCTGGAAATATAATTATCCGTCAACGCGGAACAACTTATCACCCTGGAAAAAATGTTGGAGTTGGAAGAGACTTTACCATTTTTGCATTGACTGATGGACTTGTAGAGTTTAGAAAAACTAAAGGTGATAAGACAATTGTTTCTGTTGCTGCTGTTGAAGTTGGAGCCTAGTATTTAAAGAATTTTTTTGGTAGTATAAAAAAAGTTTTTACTTTTAAGTATTATTTACTAACCAATTAAATTTTAAAAAATGGCAACAAAGAAAAAAGCAGCTAAAAAAGCAGCTCCAAAAAAGGCAGCTCCTGCAAAAAAAGCAGCAGCTAAAAAAGCAGCTCCTGCAAAAAAAGCAGCTCCTAAAAAAGCAGCTCCTGCAAAAAAAGCAGCAGCAAAAAAAGCAGCTCCTGCAAAAAAAGCGGCTCCTAAAAAAGCAGCTCCTGCAAAAAAAGCAGCTCCTAAGAAGAAATAATCTTCGCTTTTTAACAAAGCAAAATAACATTAAAGTCCTGGTAATTTACCGGGACTTTTTTATTGAAACAAGCTACAGCAGTAGCTTTCAGCATATTTCTGAAAATGTTGAATAATTAAACGCTGCTCACTGCATCATTCATAATTTTTACTGCTTATTTTTTGTACAATAATTTCGGCACTACAAAACAACAGCCGGTGCATGGCGGTTTTGTTTTTTAAATTTTTTACTGCGCAGATTTTTTTTACAGCATCTCTATTTTATTTTTTTTCTTTTTATCTGAAATATTTTCTAATGATTTTGTTGCATAACAAAACGATAGTTTTATAAAATGTTACTTTTACAATTACAATTTTAGAAAATGGACAATTACACAATTGCAGACATTTTTTCGCTTTTGAGCAAATTAATGGACATACATGGAGAAAATAATTTCAAGGCAAAATCTTATGCATCCGCAGCTTTTAATATTGAAAAATTGCCTCTACAATTAAGCGAAATACCGAGAGAAAAAATTTTTGAAATAAAAGGCATCGGTGAATCATCAGGCAAAAAAATTATTGAAATTTTAGAAACAGGTTCTTTAAAAGCCTTGCAGGATTTAATAGAAAAAACACCTGTAGGCGTTTTAGAAATGATGCAATTAAAAGGTGTTGGACCTAAAAAAATTTCTACCATTTGGAAGGAAATGGAAATAGAAAGTATTGGCGAACTTTTATACGCTTGCCAGGAAAATCGCCTGAAACGTTACAAAGGATTTGGTGAAAAAACACAACAAAATATCATCGATATTATTGAGTATTATTTAAGCAACAAAGGGAGTAATTTATATGCACAAGTAGAAGCAGTTGAACCACAAATAACAGCCTATTTACAAAAGCTTTTTTCAGCAGAAAATGTATTTTTAACTGGTGCCTTTAAAAGACAATTAGAAATTATTGAAGAGCTTGAATATGTGATTAACAGCACCAATGAAATGGCGAAACCAAAGTTTATGTCGGCCAATCCGCCGGAATTATTAGATGAAAATGATGACAGCCTGCTGTATAAATTATTGAACGGACTAAAATTGCGGCTTTACACCGGCACAGAGAATGTAGCGAAGAAATTATTCACTACATCGGGGAGCAATGAATTTACAGAAGCTTTTATGGTCGAAAATCCGAATATTAGCTACGTACTGCGCTCAAACGGTGATGATGCTGCAATTTTTAAGGAAGCGGGCATTAACTATATACCGCCTTGCCTGCGGGAAACAGTCAAAATTATAGAACTTGCAAAAGCATCTCCCTTGCCCGAACTTATACAGCCCGAAGATATAAAAGGCATTATACACAGCCACAGTAACTGGAGCGATGGCAGTAAAACACTGGAAGAAATGGCGAATGCCGCAAAAGAACAAGGATTTGAATACCTGGTAATAAGCGACCACAGCAAGAGTGCATTTTATGCACAGGGCTTATTTGAAGAAAAAATAAGCGCCCAACAGCAGTTGATTGATGAGCTGAATAATAAGCTTGGCGATTTTAAAATATTTAAAAGTATTGAAAGCGACATTTTATACGATGGCAGCCTTGATTATTCAAACGCAGTATTAGCAACTTTTGATTTAGTAATTGCATCTGTACACAGCATTTTAAAAATGCCGGAAGAAAAAGCCATGCAACGCCTGATAACCGCCATTGAAAACCCTTACACAACTATACTTGGCCACATGACCGGCCGTTTACTATTAAGCCGCAAAGGCTACCCTGTTGACCATAAAAAAATTATTGATGCCTGTGCAGCCAATAATGTAGTTATTGAGTTAAACGCACACCCAAGTCGATTAGATATTGATTGGCGATATATTGATTATGCGCTGGAGAAAAATGTGATGATATCTATTGACCCCGATGCACACAGCATTGAAGGCTTTAAAGATTGCAGGTATGGTGTGCTTGCTGCGCAAAAAGCAATGGTTACCAAAGAGCAGAATTTAAGTAGTATGGGATTGAGGGATTTTGAGGCTTTTATAAAAAAGAACAAGGAAAGCAAAGGATTGTAAAAAATAGTTTTATAGTTTTCGTTAAAAAATTATGCTGACAAATAAATGATAATTGAAAAACCAATTTGGTACATTAAAATATCGTGTCCGCATTGCGAACAAGGTTTTCCAGCATTTTATTGCTGCCCAGATTGCAATTTTCTAACTGTAATTTGCCTGGAAACAGATGACATGTTTATTAATCCATTCAACTTAGGGGAAGGCTTTACAAATATTTGTCCAATTTGTAAAAAAGTGAGTAAAGATGATTTTACGTTAGCAGATTCTGATAAAATTTTAAAAGCAGGATTCACTAAGGAACTATACGATTAAAAGACTAAGATTGTAGCATTGGCAACTCCACAAAAAACGTAGTTCCAACGCCAGCTGCAGTTTCAAACCAGATTCTGCCTTTGGTTTGCTCAACAATGCCTTTACTCATGGCAAGACCAAGGCCAGTACCCGAACTTTTTGTCGTAAAATTTGGTGTAAATATTTTGGATTGTACCTCTTCAGGAATGCCGCTACCATTATCTATAACCTTAATTAAAACCTTATTGCCTTTTATTTCTTCATCTATGTTTATTTGCACATCCCTATCTGAAGGTGTTGCCTGTATAGCATTTAAAACAAGGTTGGTAAATAACCTGTTCAGATGCGTTTTATCAGCATATACGTTTATAGTTTTCATAGCCGGCTTCCAGTCAATGCTCATCCTGTCGTTTATGGAGTGCAGTTGAGTTACAGATTTTATCACTTCATTTAAATCAACAATTTCATTTTTAGCATTTCCAATATTTGCAAACTGACTAAATTCTCCGGCAATATGATTGAGGTGCTCAATCTGCTCAACCAAAGTTTTAGCTACATTGGCCGTTAACGCTTCTACATTACTCGATTTATTTTCTATTGATTTTTGTAAATATTGCAAGCTTAACTTCATAGGCGTAAGCGGATTTTTTATTTCATGCGCAACCTGCCTGGCCATTTCACGCCATGCGCTCTCACGCTCGCTTTTCGCAAGGTCCACCGCACTTTCATCTAGCTTGGCTACCATTTTATTATACTCGTAAACCAACTCTCCTATTTCGTCATCGCTATCCCAATCAATAGCTTCGTTACGTTGCCCAAGATTTACAGCTTTCATTTTTTCGCTGATGAATGAAAAAGAGCGGGTAATACGGTTAGTAATAAACAATGCAATTATGCCGGCAATTAAAAATATAAATGCATTTAGATTAATAATGGTTACTAAAAAATTTGCTATTTCTTCCTGTAGTTTACTTTCGCTGGTAAAGTATGGTATGTTTAAATACGCATATTCCTTTCCTGAAGCATCAATAACGGGTACATAGTTGCTTATAAATTTCAACTTACCAATCTGCTCATCTTTAAAAAACTGTACTTCTTTTTTCTTATGTAGATGATAGTATGCAACAGGATCCATTTTACTACTTACAACACCATTTTTATAAGGCAATGGTAAAGAAGAAACCTGTTGGTTTCCATTAAGGTCGTAAAGGTTCACGTCAACCGCATGTATTTCTGATATTTTGTGAATCAATTTTTCAAGCCCATCATGAAAATCAATATCATTTATTTTTGCGGCTTCGCCAGATGAAATGAGTTCTGATAAAGATTCTCTTACTTCATTTTCCATTACATGAATTACACGGCTTAATTTTTCTCTGTTGGTATTTTGATACCTGTTAATAAAAAATAAAATAGTAGCTATACCAATAACAACAAAAGACATTACACTTACTAAAATTACAGTGCCATGTATTTGGTTACGTATGCTAAGCCGCCAATAGTAGCGAATTTTAGTCCGCTTTAACCTGGAGCGTATGCTGATATTCAGTAACCAAAAAATACCAGCCACCAATAAGAATGCACAAAACAAATAGGAGAACAAAGTAATTGACTCTATTAAAAAATTATTTGCCTTTGCAATAATTACCACTTTTTGCGGTCCCGCTTTGTACCACAGTTCATCAACGCCTTTCTTTTTAATTGTTACAAACTCTTCCTTTGGAATTTGATCTGCTGTTAGCCTTGTAGCAAATGCATAATCATTATGGCTATTAACCAACTGCATATTATTATACACGGCAAATGCATACTCCTGCGAGTTTTCAATGGCATACTCTTTACCACGTGAAAAAAGTTCAATATTAAGCGTTTCAGTTTTAAACTTTTTAGGGTTTGCTAATACAAACACATAGCCCAAAGTATCTTTATCAAAATTGGTTATTGTTATTCTACTTATATAACTGAAGCGATCGTAAGATTCATCATAGTAAAAAAGATCTGGATTTTTTGTTGGCTTTGCCTGCGTTTTTAACACTGCATTTAACTCATTAAAACTTGCAGTTTCCCTGTTAAAAAGCGGAGCCTCGTTCTCATCAAAAGTAAAAATTTTGGTATCATATTTATTAGTGTAGCCCAAAAAATTACTATTTATAAGGCTGTCTTTTAAAAACTTATTACTGCTATCGCTACTAAAACGATAAAAATTAGAAGCCAGGTAGTTGTTTCCAAAATCTATTAACAAAGTATTTAAAAGAATTTCACTTGTAGGATCGGCTTTGGTAGCAAGTATTTCCGCGTAACGCTGCCTGTTAAGCAATTCCTTTTTATTATTTTCTAAAACAATGATGCCGGTTATTGTTACCGAAAAGAAAAATAGCCAAAAGATTAATCTTGCCGAATTTATTTTCTTAATAGAAAGCGAAAGATTATCCAGATTTAATAAGAGTAAATAAATAACAAGCCAAAGTAAAATAATAAGTTCGAAAATAGCATTTGAAATACTAAGTTGAATTGACAGATAAATAAGCCCGCCAACTATAATCAGCAAGTATAATTGCCAAAAGTTTTTCGAAAAAAGTGGCTGAATCAGATGAAGCAAAATCTGGCTTAGCAAAAAATATCCCATTGCAATACAACACAATACAGCGAAGCCGATAATGCTGTAAATGTTTAATGTAAAAAAGTTAATTACATCAAAAGATATTTGCGAATCTGCTACCATGCTGCGCACTACTTGTCCGCATACAAATGTTGCAGCAAGTAATATTATACTTACCCCAACCAATATTAACAACCTTTTTGGTGGCTGATAAACTGCAAATCTTATTTTCTTTTCCTGTACCTGGTTATATGTAAATAAAGCTATCCAGGTAAATAATACCGAATTAATTAATAAATCGCCGAGGGAGCGTAATACAATACTGGAGCCATAAACTGACGGATCGAACAATTCAAATTGCCTAAAATTTAATGGTACTGGCTGGTAATAACTTATTAATCGTAGCAAAAACAAAACAGGCACCAAAAAAAGCAGTGCCTTTAAAAGGCCGTGCCGTAATGCGATACGTGTTGCAAGCAGGTGAATAAACAGCAAAACTAAAATAGCCGCAATTATTCTGAACCAAACAGCCACAATATTATTTCTGGATGCAATGCTTCCAGATTTTTCTGCTAGATAAAAAAGTTTATCGCCGCTTATGGATTTTACAGCTGCACTTGTAGGTTGTACAGCAATATCGTAGCTCCGTTCTATTCCATCACCTATTACAAAAGAATTTTTAAGATAGTTATTATCAACAAAATAATTCCATTTTACCGGTATTAATGCTACGGTAAGGCAGTTTGTAATACGCTGCTTTTCCCACACATAAAATCCATTGCTCAATTTAATAAACCCCGCACTTTCGGGTGCATCAAGTATTTTGTTATCAGGCAAAATGGTTTGGGTGTTCCAAAAAATAAGCTGCTTTGTTCCAATATCATTTACAAAGTAGTTGTAAATAAAATACGGTTTTTCTGTAAGCTGAAGCAGCAGCTCTTCTGAAAATTTATTGCTATTTATTTTTCTTATAGTTACAGTATCTTTATTTAGCAACTCAAAATCCTTTTGCTGATGCTGCACATAGCTTTGCAAATTATCCCGAACAGCAGTAACAGAGGAATTGCCCGACCAGTAGTTATCTATAATAAACGACAGGGTTATTAACCAAGCAGCAATAATAAGCAGATAACTGTTTCTGAAAAAAATTCGTTTATAGGTTATGCTGTTTCGCAATTATAATATTTGTTTTTTCTTTATGCTGTTCCAGATACTGTCCATTTCTTCCAAACTCATATCATGCAGAAATTTGCCGTTTTTCTGTGCTTCGGCTTCCATTTGAGTAAACCTGCTTATAAATTTTTTATTGGTACGCTCCAGCGCATTCTCCGCATCTACCTGCAAAAACCTTGCAAAGTTTACTAAAGAGAAAAAAACATCGCCTAATTCATCTTCCACATCGCCAGAAAGCTTAGCTATTTCGTCATTTTTATCATTATTTTTCGCTGATTGCAAATTGCTGATTGCTACTTGCAACTCCCCTATTTCCTCTTCCACTTTATCCCAAACCTGTTCTTTGGTATCCCACTCAAAGCCCACTTGCTTGGCTTTTTCCTGCAGGCGCATTGCCTTAACCATGGAGGGCAAGGATTTAGGCACACCGCTAAGTACCGATGTTTTACCCTCCTTTAGCTTCAATTTTTCCCAATTACGCTTAACATCCTCCTCATCATTTACATGTGTAAGTCCTGAGCCTGCCGAAGGATAAATATGCGGATGCCTGTGAATGAGTTTTTCACAAACTCCATTGATCACTTCATCCAGCGTAAACTGTTTTTGCTCTGCTCCTATTTTTGAGTAAAAAACAAGATGGAGCATAATATCTCCCAATTCTTCCTTAATACCTTTCCAGTCGTTATCAGTAATGGCATCAGCAAGTTCGTAAGTTTCTTCAATGGTAAGTTGCCTAAGCGATTGTATGGTTTGCTTTTTGTCCCAAGGGCATTGCTCCCTAAGTTCATCCATTATTTTAATAAGTCTGTTAAAAGCTATGCCGTTATTAAAATCCATAATTAAAGTTTAAATAGAGAAAAGAAAATATAGAATAACATGATCAATGTTACCATAATGAAAAGTAAAAAGCATAAGATGAAGAATTTAAAAATAGTTTTTCCTCTACCTTGCTGATAAAATTTCCGCATGGCTTTGTATAGGTAGAAAAAAATACCAAAACCCAGAATAATTTCTACATACTTAATTATAGACCAATCCAGCGTATCGTTTAAGCTGCGAAGCCCGAAAATAATAAGCATGTTGAGAAAAAAGAAAATGTAAAAATGTATGCTGAAAATACTATGATTAACGTAATAATATTCTTTTCGGCGGAAGTAAAGCATTTTCAGTATTAACGCAAAAAGTGGTAGCAGAACAAAAAGCATCTGCGGCAGGCTATGTAACAAAATACTTGAGAATTCTTTTACAGCCTTATCACTGTCATTATGATATTTTTCATTCAATTCAATTTGCTTATAAATTAATTGTCGTTGAAACCAATTATGGTGCTTCTTACCTGATTTAAGTGCAGCGTCGTACTCGGCCTTTGTTTTATAATCATCGTTTGTAAAAGAAAGGCTTCCCTGCAAAACTGTGCTATCAAAATAAAGCTTAAACTCTTCCCTGCTCATTGGTATTGAGTCTTTACCATTTTCCTTATTTATTATACTGGTGTAAACATTAAAACTGGTTGAATCCATTGCTTCAACTGTTGCCAATGCTATGTTATTCATTTTATCATTCTGGTTAACTATGCTGTTCTCAAACTTCGTCATAGAGAAAAAAATCAAAAAGAAAAACGCCGAAGTAAAAACATATAATCTTATCGGATTAACATAGCTCGCCCTCCGCCCTTTCATATATTGCTTTGATAGAAAACCTGGTTTTGTAAATAAATATTTTATGGTACTGAAAAACTTACCATCAAAGTGAGTTATATCCTGAAAAAAATGAGAAATAAGATGCCACACGGTTTCTTTCGGCTCTATATTCTCCTGCCCACAGTGTTGACAAAATCTGCCCTGCACAACTGTGCCACAATTAAGACAATTTTTTTCTTTTCTCTCTTTGAGATGACTCATGTGCATTAATTTTGTTAAAAATAATAAAGTTTAAGGGCATCTGTATTAATAGTACAATTCTTGTTGATAAAAGATAACTTAAATTTGCAATAGAAAATTTTGATGATGGTAAAAAAGATATTTGTTTTGGCGATTCTTATTGGTTGTGCAATAAACACACAAGCCCAATTTTATTATAAAGACATTATTAGCAATAATCAGCTATTAAAAGAAATGGTTATTTTAAAAGATCAAAAAATAAAATCGGTAAAAATTAC
>JBBQPX010000033.1:0-13321 GCA_038216775.1 Chitinophagales bacterium | reverse complement strand
GTAGTATGCCGCCTGCGCCTGTAGCAAAATAGGGATTGGTACCACCTTTTGTTTCTGCTATCACATTAAAAGGTGGCAGAAAATTAGGTACATAGGCATCCTTAAAAAAATGGAATGCTTTATCGGTTTCACCAATACGGGCATACAGTAAAGAAAAAATAGCCTGTGTCATGGCCGGTGTGCCTTCATCCGGCACTCTTACAGAATAATAATCCAGGTCTTTTTTAATTTGCTTAGGATCTGTTACTTCCTTTAATGGGTAGGCCAGTAAATTTACATCTGCCTGTTTAATCCCTTCCCCTTTGTATGTTGCATGTTCATTGGTAGTGCCATCCGGCAATTTTAAAATGGGAATGTTATTGGCAACATTCATCCAGTCTGCGTCTGCAGCAACTCCTAAAATTTTAGCTGCCTCAGTAGCATATTGCAGATTGGCTTTTGCTGCTGCGTTGGTAAATGCATTGTTATCTACATTCTCCGCCCATTCATCTGCAGCCACTACATTTTTGATATCGTATTTGCCGGGTCCGTTTCTTTCCACCCTGCTTGCCCAAAAGTCTGCCGTGTTTTTTAAGATGGGCCATCCTTTTTCTTTCAACCAGTTTTTATCCTGGGTAACGCAAAAATAATTCCAGGCGGCTATGCCCACGCAGGCTGTAATGTGGTGTTCAAACGGGCCACTCAATGCCCATACCGGCGTTTCTTCTACGCCTGTCTCTGCACTTTCCCAGGGATACATGGCACCTTTGTAACCTTTACCGAACGCATTTTTTTTAGCTGCGTCCAGTCTTTCAAAACGATACTCTACCATACTTTTAGCCATTGCTGGCTGTAGTTGTAAGATGGCAGGAAACATCCAAAGTTCTGTGTCCCAAAAAACATGACCATTATAACCAAGACCACTAAGACCCATGGGGCTCGGGCTGTTGGATGTACCTTCTCTAACAAAAGAATACAGGTGATAAATCATGCTGTGCACATCCTGCTGGCTTTGTGCATCGCCCTCAATAACGATATCGCTTTTCCATAATTCTTCCCAGGCTTTGTTGTGCATTTCCACCAGGCGTTCTCTGCCCTGCAGCTTTGCAAAAATAGTCAGGCGCTCTGCCTCATTCAATGGATCGTTGTGATGCGCTGACGTTATAGAAGAACCCACAATCGAATACCTGTAAGACTCACCGCCTTTTAATTTTTTAGCAAATTTCATCAGGTGCATATTATTATCCCACATTTCATGTATCACTCTCGGTTCATTACCATGAGTCTCGCTGAATAAAAAAGAATTACTGGCGCACATCAATAATTTACCGGTAGGGCTTTTTGCTGTAGAAGTAAGCAAACTGATTGTGGTGTGCGGCCTGTCTATTTCATTGTAATAATTCTCTACATCTTTTAAAGCATCGGGTGCTTCCATCACACTGGCACTGCCCAGGTTGCAATCTTTTTTAGCTGTAACAGTAATATCCATCAGCACAGAGTAGGGCAACTGTCGCAAAGCATAATAGGTATAGCTAATGCTGGCAACATCTTTATAATCAAATGAGGTTGTAAATTTCGCCTGCTGCATATCTATCGATTGCTGCATATTGCTTACATCTGCATTGGAAAGTCTTCTGCCATCTATCTCCATATACATATTAAGCAGATTAAAGCTTTTTAGAAAATTGCTTACCCTGCCACGTCCATACAAATCATAAGCTCCAGCTAATACCACTTCTTTTACTTTAAAAGCTTCAGGGCTGCTTACTATACCAATCATACCGTTGGCAACTGTTATTCCATAATAATTTTTTGAATCTATATTGCCGGCATTTATTTTCCAGGCATCCTGTCCCATTGCTGTGTTTGTCATCCACAAGAAAATAAACAGCACACAAAAGCTCCCAAAAGATTTGTTCTTATACATAGTCTAAATTTTTATTTCAGTTTTACCACACAGGCCTGGTAGGGTTGCAAAAAAATATTGCTGCCACTTATTTTTAATGATTGTAAGTTATTGATTAATTCTTCTCCTAACTTAACCCCGGCAGGAAGAGAAAAGGTTGCTGTTTGCTTATTGAAATTTAGTAATACTAAAAAAGTATTTTTTCCATCTGATCTTGTATAGGCGTACACAGCGGGATTGTCTTTATCTAATAAGCTGTATTTTCCATAAACTAAAACGGCCTTGTTTTGATTACGAAGACTAATCATTTTTTTTACAAATTGCAAAATTGAATGCTCGTTTTTTTCCGATACATCTACATTTACGTCTAAATAATTTGGATTAATTACCAGCCAGGGAACTCCCGTTGTAAAACCTGCGTTATTACTGCTGCTCCATTGCATGGGAGTGCGGCTGTTATCCCTGCTTAATTCGGCCTGTGATGCCAGGTAAGCAGCCGCCTTTTCTTTACTTTCTTTTAAGATGATATTGTACCTGTTGCGGGTTTGCAAATCATTATATTCATCTATGGTTTTAAACCGGATGTTGGTCATCCCTATTTCATCTCCGTTGTATAAATAAGGAGTGGCTCTTTGTGTTAACAGAAAAGTGTAGAGCATTTTTGCACTGGGGATTCTATATTGTGCGCTGTCATTTCCATAGCGGCTTACTGCCCTGCTTTGATCGTGGTTGGTAAAAAAAACAGTGTTCCAACCTTTGTCTGCAAATTTTTCATCCCACTTACTCATAACAGCTTTAATGCCGGGAACATTCCTCCTGCCTATAACATACTCACCTACATCAAAGCTATCCCTGCCCCATACATTTGCTATTTCATCATGATACAAAGTATTTATTTCTTTGCGGTCTTCACTTACATAATCCATTACATTTTTAAAAGGAATAACGCCTCCTTCCCCTACTGTGTAAGCATCATATTTGCTTAGCACTTCTGCATCCATTTCATGTAAATAATCATGTACTTTTTTGTCGCTGCCATAATACCGCACATATTGTTCGCTGGTCCAGTTGGTTGGCATTACCGGCCAGGCTGTATCTTTTGCCATAAAAGGAAATGCGTCTAAACGAAATCCCGCCACGCCTTTGTCTAACCAAAACTTCATCATGTCATAAATTTCCTTGCGCACTGTTGGGTTTTCCCAATTCAAGTCAGGTTGCTTTCGGCTAAAGTAATGCAGGTAATAACTGTTGGTTAAAGAATCAAAGCACCAGGCATCTCCCTTTTCATCAAATAAACTATACCGGTAAGGAGGCTTGCCTTTTTCAGCAGGCCACCAATGATAATAATTTCTATAAGGATTGGTTCTGCTGCTGCGGCTTTGTTTAAACCATTCGTGCTCGTCGCTGCTATGGTTTAGTACCAGGTCCATTATTAATTTGATGCCTCTTTTTTTCATACCCGCCAGCATTTCATCAAAGTCCTGCATGGTGCCCATCTCCTTCATTATAGCACGATAATCACTAATGTCGTAACCATTGTCATCATTAGGAGATGCACAAATGGGGTTTAACCAAATAGCATTGATGCCTAAGTTTTGTAAATAATCCAGGCGCTGTGTAATACCTTTTAAATCGCCCACACCATCTCCATCACTATCCTGAAAACTCCGTGGATAGAGTTGGTATACCACTGCTTCTTTCCACCATTTATTTTTAACATCAGAAGTTGTAGAATTGGTTTTGCTGTTACAAGAAAAAAATAGAGAAGCTATTACTACAACTAACCAATTTCTTTTTTGCATAAATATTTTATTGTAGGAAAGAATATTTTATTTCAGTTTTACAATACAGGCCTGGTAGGGTTGTAAGCTGATGGTATTACCAGCTACATTTAAAGGTTGCATATTATTTATCCATTCTTCACCGAGTTGCATTTTACCCAGGTTAAATGTGCCGCCGGTTTTTCTAAAACTTAATAATACGAGCACTTTTTCGTCACCGGCTTCCCTGGTAAATGCATACACATCCGGATTATTTTCATCTAACAATGTGTACTTTCCGTAAACCAACACATCTTTATGGTCTTTGCGAAGCTTCACCATTTTTTTAAAATAATTTAAAACAGAAGCCGGATCTTTTTCTTCAAACGCTGCATTTATTTCAGCTTTATTATCATTTACTTTTATCCATGGTGTGCCTGTTGTAAATCCGCCATTAGCAGCAGCCGACCACTGAAAAGGTGTACGGCCATTGTCCCTTGCACCACCGGTTTTTTGATCTTCTATAAATTGTTTTAAATCACCTCCTGCATTTTTTACTTTTTCATATTCGGCAATCGTTTCTATATCCCTGTAGTCTTCTATTTTATCAAACTTAATATTGGTCATGCCCAGCTCATCGCCAAAATAATAATAAGGTGTACCCCGCATGCTTAATAAAAAAGTAGAAAGCATTTTTGAAGAAGCGGCCCTGAATTCGGGAGCATCATTTCCCCAGCGGCTAACCATTCGTGGCTGATCATGATTGCCCAGGTAAACGGTGCCCCAACCCTTGTTGGCAAAAACACTGTCCCAGCCTGAATATATTTTTTTAAAATCTACCAGGCTCCAGTTGGGATTCATCTTTTTAAAATACCCTGGAACATACCCCAAACTAACGCCATCAAAATGGTAACTCATATCCAACTCATGCCTGTCGGGATCTACAAAATTCATAGCCGTGGCTTTGGTAGTGCCAGCACCCTCAGCCAAAGCCATTACATCATATTTACTTAAAACTTCTTTGTTCATTTCCTGCAGGTAATTGTGCAAACCGGGGCCACTGGCCAGGTACACATCCCAACGGCCTTCATATTTTTCGTCTAAATCTTTTTGAGTAATTACGGGAAAACTGGTGTCTTTGGCAATAAACGGAATTACATCCATTCTAAATCCATCCACTCCTTTTTTAAACCAGCGGTTCATCATGGCATAAATTTCTTTACGCATTGCAGGATTTTCCCAGTTAAGATCGGGTTGTTTGTAACTAAAATAATGCAGGTAATAACTATTGGTTAATGAATCGAAACGCCAGCCACTGCCATCTACTTCAAATGCACCGGGGCGAAAGGGAGGCTTACCATTTTCTGCAGGCCACCAATGAAAATAATTTCTATATGGATTTGTGCGGGAACTGCGGGCCTGCTTAAACCATTCGTGTTCATCGCTGCAATGGTTTACCACCAGGTCCATCACTAGTTTTAGACCCCGGTCGTGCATGGCTTTCAGCATAGTATCAAAATCATTCATAGTACCAAACTCTTTCATGATATCATCGTAATCACTGATATCATACCCATTATCTGCATTAGGGCTGCCATAGATTGGATTGAGCCAAACAATATCTATTCCTAAACTTTTTACATAATCTAAGCGGCTGGTAAGCCCTTTTAAATCTCCCACACCATCGCCATCACTATCCTGAAAACTGCGGGGATAAATCTGGTAAACGACGGCTTCTTTCCACCAGTTTTTTTTATTATTATCGTTTCCTGCTGCAGGCTGCTGCTTTGCATTATTATTACAGGAGAGTATACTAAATAAAGTTAGCATAGATATAATGAGGCTTAATTTTAGCATAGCAATTATTTTGGGTGAAAGGTATTGCTTTTATGAAGTTACCTGTTTCATCTTTTTGTAAACAACAATCGTTTGCATTGAAGGTATAGGCTTTCTTTAAAATGATTTACGAAAGCTTTCCTTATCTTAAATTTGATTAAACTTGCTTATGTATAAAAACAAACTCTTTCGTTATTCTATTGTGGCTGCATTGGCAGGTTTTATTTTTGGTTTTGACACAGTAGTAATTTCAGGGGCTAATCAACCCATACAGGATCTCTGGCATACTTCTCCCTTGTTTCACGGTTTTTTTATTATGTCGATGGCATTGTGGGGAACCGTACTTGGTTCCATCTTCGGCGGTATTCCCACTGAGAAATTTGGCAGGAAAAAAGTATTACTCTGGATAGGAATTCTGTTTGCTGTTTCAGCCTTTGGGTCAGCATTTGCAACCGACCCGTATACCTTTTCATTTTTTAGATTCGTGGGAGGTGTAGGCATAGGGGTATCTTCTGTAGTAGCACCAACCTATATTTCAGAAATATCTACCGCCGCAACAAGAGGAAAGCTCACGGCTATGTACCAGTTTAATATTGTGTTTGGTATTTTAATTGCTTTTTTATCCAATTATTTTTTACAAGGCGTTGGTGGCATCAATGACTGGCGCTGGATGCTGGGTGTGCTGGCCGTGCCGGCGCTTATCTACACCGTGATGGTGACCGGCGTACCCGAAAGCCCTCGCTGGCTTATCTCAAAAAAGAACGATTTGGATGCTGCCAAAAAAATAATGGCCAGCATTGGAGTGAAGGATATTGAGGCGGAGGTTGCTGCTGTAATTAAAAGTAACCAGCATGAAACACTGGCACCGAATGCAACTCAATTTTTTAATTCAAAACACTCAAGAATTATATGGCTTGCATTTTTTATCGCATTCTTCAACCAGTTATCGGGCATTAATTTTATTTTATACTATGCACCGGAGATTCTTTCCAGAATAGGATTGGCTGCAAAAGAATCACTGCTTAACTCTATTGCTATCGGCGGCACCAATCTTCTTTTTACGTTTGTTGGTTTGTATCTCATAGACCGGTTAGGAAGAAAAACCCTGATGATCATCGGATCTATTGGTTACATCATCAGCCTTAGTATGGTGGCTTATGCTTTTAACACACATGCAAGTCCTACATTTCTAATGCTGTTTTTATTGCTCTTTATTGCATCACATGCCGTGGGGCAGGGCGCCGTAATCTGGGTTTTTATTTCGGAGATTTTTCCTAATAAGATAAGAGCTATGGGACAATCATTCGGTGCCAGTGTGCATTGGGTATTTGCAGCCATCATCACTTTGGTTACACCTGTATTTTTAAATGAAACAGATGGTATTCTAAAAGATAAGCCCTGGATAATTTTTGCTTTTCTTGCTGCCATGATGGTGCTTCAGTTGATTTGGGTATTGACTAAAATGCCTGAAACAAAGGGGGTATCGCTGGAGGAGTTGGAGAAAAAATTGAGTGTATAGAAAGAATAATTTAGCGTTAAAGGGAATAGGGTTGATTCCATTAAGACTGTGAAGTGGCATAAGGGGAAGATGTTGAGGAGAAAGAAAATATTAATTTATTATGATGAAAAAGAAATATTTAATTATTGCTTTCCTGGCATTTTCTATTACAGTAAAGGCTCAAACAAAATTATACAAGGAGCAATACCGTCCGCAATTTCATTTTTCGCCGGCTACTAATTGGTGCAATGATCCTAACGGGCTTGTTTATAACAATGGCCTGTATCATTTATTTTACCAGTTTAATCCGTTTGAAAATATCTGGGGCCATATGACCTGGGCACATGCCACGAGCAAGGATCTCATTCACTGGAAACATTTGCCCATTGCGATCCCTGAAGAAGATGGCATTATGATTTTTTCGGGCACCTGCGTAGTAGATAAAAATAATACCAGTGGTTTTGGTAAAAACGGAAAGGTGCCGATGGTAGCCGTTTACACAGGTCATGTTGAAAATGTAAATCAATCACAGCATATTGCATATAGTTTAGATGATGGTGTTTCCTGGACAAAGTATGCCGGTAACCCGGTGCTGGATTTAGGAAAAAAAGATTTTAGAGACCCCAAAATTTTCTGGCATGAACAAAAAAAATACTGGGTAATGTCGGTAATGCTGCCGGTAGAACATATCGTACAATTTTACTCATCCTTAAACTTAAAGAAATGGAACCTGTTAAGTGAGTTTGGCCCTGCTGGTGGTACAAGCGGCGTGTGGGAATGTCCTGACTTAACGTTGGTACCGGTTGAAGGAACGACGGGCAAAAAGAAGTGGCTGCTACAAATGTCCATGAATGCAGCTATGCAGTATTTTGTGGGAGAATTTGACGGAGAAAAATTTATAAATGAAAACCCTGCAAATATTGTTTTGCGGCCAGATTACGGGCCCGATTATTATGCAGCTATTGCTTACAATCAATTGCCCAAAGCACATTTGCCAATCGCCATTGGCTGGGTAAACAACTGGAACTATGCCAATGACATTCCCACTACACCCTGGAAAGGTGCCATGGCGATACCGAGAAATTTAAGTGTAAAAAAAATAAATAATGAATGGATATTGATTCAAAAACCGGTCGCATCGATGGCATCACTGCGAAAAAAAACAGTTGTGTTACCAGACCAGCTTATATCCGGCAAAAAAGTGCTACCCATAAAAAGTATACAATTTGAAATGGAATTTTTACTGGAGCCGGGAAGCACTTCCGTTGCAGGAGCAAGAATTGCCGTTAATGAAAATAATTTCTTTGAAATGGGGTATGATGCTGCGAGAGCTGTATTTTATATTGACAGAAGTAAGCTTAGCAATACAGCCTTTAACGAAAACTTTAAAAAGCTGCAACACTTTGAAAAAAATATTCTATTAAAGAATAAAAAAATACAGGTGAAGATTTTTTTTGATAACAGTATTGCAGAAGTCTTTGTGAATGAAGGCGAGGCCGTATTTACTGCCCAACTTTTCCCGGGAGAAAATGATCTTGGGATAGAGTTGTTTAGTTTGAATAAAAAAAGCAGGTTTAGCAATTTTAGATTATGGGAAATGCAAGGAGTTTGGTAATTGCGTAATTTTGCATATGATTAAACCTGCCATCAATGTTTGTTGTTGAACGATTGCTTCACCTAAAGCTTGTAGGATAAAATTTAAAAGTATCATCAAAGTTTAAAATTTTTGCGCCTCTATGAAAAGATCGGTTTTTGTTTTGTCAGGAGGCTTGCTCCTTAGTTGTGTGTTGACTTATATTTTGATTCCCACTGTTATTGTGATAAGAAAGTCTGTGTCTGTAAACAACAATCAGAAGGCTATGCAGCGTTCACTTTCAGACAGCTCCAAGTGGAAGTTTTGGTGGCCGGGAGTGATTAGTGCCGACAGGTTAGTTTTTAGGAATAAGGATTATCTTGTAACAGATCATACTTTTAGTTCTGTACTGATAGATATAATTAATAAAAATACTATCGTAAAATCTTCGTTGACTTTTATTTCACTTACTAAAGACTCAGCAAATCTTGAGTGGTCTGCTGAAATGTACAGTTCCTATAACCCTTACAAACGCCTGACAACATATTTATATGCCCGGTCAATAGGCAATGATCTTTTAAAGATTTTAGACATTGCCAAGAGGTACTTTAGCAATAGCGAATCAATTTATGGCCTGGACATCAGAAGGGAGACTGTAAAAAATTCTTCGCTCATTTTTACAATAGATTCTTCGCTGGGTTATCCTTCGACAGAGAAAATATACGGCATGATTGCATTGTTAAGAAAATATATTGTGAACAACAACGCAGTGGCAGTTGATTCTCCTATGCTTAATGTACATTCCAATGATAGTGTTTTTTATATAACAAGGGTTGCCATTCCAACGGATAGAAAACTACCACCTAGTGGAAAAATACAATATAAGTGGATGCTTGAAGGTGGAAATATTTTATCAGCAGAAATTAAAGGGGATCGTAAAAAAGTAGACAGTGCATTAGAGATGGTAGAAAAATATGTTCAGGACTACAAACTTATTGCACCTGCTATACCTTTTTATTCCCTGATGACCAACAGGCTGGCAGAAAAAGACAGCAGCAAGTGGGTGACGAAAATATTTTATCCCATTATGTATTTTGAATAAGACTTTTTGTATGGGTAGGGATTATTCGTTTCGACAAATATCTACTTTCAGCTATCAAGGGTAAGACAAATTTCAAAAATGAAAACGGAGATATAATAGCAGATGCCAGAAAAGTAAGCCGAAGTTAGGGAGGGGTAACTGTAAGTTTGGCAACCCTTTTTTATCATTCTAATTATGGTTTTTTAAACCCGATAATTCTCGCACTGTCATTATTCTGTGCAATAATAAATGCCGACTTGCTCCCAATTTTTACCGGACGAATGTGGCGAACCTGGCCTTTTACTGCAAGACCATTAATGGTTTCTGCTAAAAACTTTCCTCTGCCTTGGTTGATGAGTATAGTTCCAAAGTCAGCATCATATCTTCCCATTTCGATATTGGAATCATAATAATTTCCCATCATCAAAATATCAGGCAAACTATCATCATTAGCATTTATAATTACGGCATCTTTCATGGAAGAAAACTGAGCCTCGGCTGGCAAATAACTGGTTTCAAATTGTAAGTTTCCATTATTAATTAGTATCGAGTTTGCCAGGTAGTCTGCTGCCCATATTTTGGAACTGCTTAATTTTTGAGCCGAAAATAAATCCCGAAGCGTTGCTTTTGCAAAATCTCCGGCATATAAAAATTTCTTCTTAAGTAACGGCATTTGCTTTTCCAATTCTGCCTTGTTGGCAAAAGGAATTTCTTTTCCTTCCAGGTAATAAGTAAGCACTTGCTCTTTCTTTCCATTCCCATCAAAATCATTAAAGTAAAGATGCAGCGGCTCCTTGACAGATGCTTTTAAACGACTATTTAAACCAAGATTACCGGCTATTAAATCGATGTCTCCATCATTGTCCACATCACAGGGAAGCAGAAAATTCCACCAGCCTTTTTTAACAGTCAACAATTTCTTTGTAAATTTTCCTTTATCATTTATATAAGCTTCAATACCGCCCCACTCCAGCGACAGCAGTAAATCCTTATCATTATCTTTATCAATATCGAGCCATAAGCCCTGCGTTACAAACCCGGCCAATGAAAGCTCGGGAGCATAAAGGCTAGTAACATCTGTAAATTTTCCAGTCTTATCATTTTTTAATAAATAAGAGCGGGGCGTTTGCCCATACTCCCAGGGTACCGTTCTTGCTCCTATAAAAAGATCCGTAAATCCATCACCGGTAAAATCTTGTGCTACCACTGTAGATGCAGTTAGATATAAATTGCTAAAAGCATTTTTCAGCGTTGTAAAATTTGCCTTTCCATCATTAAGGTAAACCCTGGGAATGTTATGAAATTCGTTGCCATAAAACTCATTACCTCCACTCACCACTACAAGGTCAACATGGCCATCGTTGTTTACATCCGCAAAGCAGGCATCGGTATTTTCATAAATACTATCCAGTTCCAGCGCTGGCTGCACACTCCGCATAAATTTACCCGAAGCTTGTTGTATAAACAAAGCAGCCTTTTGATCCCTGGAAGATCCTATAAAAATATCCTCCAATCCATCATGATTAATATCTGCAACAGCCAGTGCAGGGCCTTCTGTAGAAAGCATATGGGGTATCAAAGATTCCCGGTCAAATTCTGCAAACTGATTTTCTTTGTGCAGGTAGTCAAAATTTACTTTAGCAGAAATGTCTTCCATCTGCTTCGATGTATTAAATGAACGGGTAGTAATACTTGTGTAATTAAACCGGGGTAAATTATTTTTATATGCCACATCAATAGACGAGTTTGCCGACTTTACTTGCAGCCGTTGATAAGAATTATCGGGCCATATCAAGAGCATAGAATCTATAACAATATTTTTCGTTCCCACCAGGAGCGGTACTTCCATACTGGATAAAAAACCTTTTACCGGGTATTTTTCATAAGTGCGTACTTCATTTTTAGCATACACAATTATTTTAGCCCCAATGGCGTTCCCATTTTTTGCCGGGCCTTTAAGATTTATTTTTAGAGAGGATTTTTCTGACGGCTGACTGCTTTTATTTTCATACACAAGCGCACCTGCATCTATGTTGTTTACAACAATATCAAGGTCGCCATCATTGTCTAAATCTGCATATACTGCCCCATTTGAAAACGTGGATTGATTGTCCTGTATTTTATCCTTTTCATCTGCAAAAGTTAGATCACCCTTGTTGCGATAAAATTTATTGGGCAATTTTATTTCGGGAAACTTATCTATCAAAGCCAGGTCTTTACCTTGCATATTATTATCCTGAATCATTTGCTGTATATCCCCGGCGGTTACAAAATTGATGTAGTCAATATCGTTCATGCGTTTTGGAATGCCATTGGAAATAAATAAATCCTTCAACCCGTCATTATCAAAATCAACCCAGAGAGGTGCCCATGACCAATCCGTTGCGGCAATACCACTGTACAATCCTATCTCGCTGAACAGGCCATTGCGGCGGTTTAACTGAAAATTGTTGCGGGTATATTGATAAGAATAACCGGCCCCAATTTTAAATTTAAAAATATCATAAGCATCTTCTCCTAGAGATTTTTTTAAGATATAAGGATCAGCAGGCAACATATCCACAGAAATAATTTCCGGGAAGGCATCATTGTTTATATCGGCCACATCTACCCCCATAGAAAACTGGCTGGTATGCATCATGCGTGCTTCCCCCTCTTCTTTGAAAGTGCCATTTTTTTGGTTGATGTAGAGGTAATCATTTTCATGAAAATCATTGCCAATGTAAATATCAGGATAGCCATCCAAATTTATATCTGCAACCGAAATACCAAGGCCATAGCCAATGGCGGTGCTATTGATACCAGATTGCGGGGTAACATCTGTAAATTTATTCTGATCATTGCGATATAAGCGATCTCCGGAAACATCATTGTAAGTGCCTTTAAAATCTTTTCTTGGCTTAAAAGTTCCGTTTTGGTGCACGGAGTGGTTGAGTAAAAACATATCAAGGTCACCATCAGAATCATAATCCAAAAAAGCAGCTTGTGTACTGAAACCAGAAAAATCTAATCCGTATGCTTTGGCTTCTTCTGTAAACACCGGAACACCATCTTTATTATTACCCTTATTGATGAGCAACAGATTTCCTCCTTTCAGAATTTCAAAATTTCCCACACGACATACATAAATGTCCATCCAACCATCATTGTTGATATCTATAACGGATATACCTGTTGTCCAGCCACCATCATCTGGAATTCCGGCCTCTTTTGTAACGTCCTTAAACCGAATATTCCCTGTATTTAAAAATAACTGGTTACTGTGTTGGTTAGATCCAAAAAATAAATCTACCAGGCCATCCTTATTAAAATCTGCCGCCCCTACTCCACTTCCGTTATAGAAATACATGTACTTAAATAAATTAAACCGTGGGTTGTAGGTGAGTTTGTTATTAAAATCTATACCCGTTCTTTTACCATCCAATGTTATAAAAAGTGCATCCTTCACTTTTGTTGTAGTGTTGCAGGCAGAAAAAATACAAGCCATGATGAAAACCCAGGTTAGGAATATATTTTGTCTGATAAAGTTCATAATACGCAGCTTCTCTTATTTTTTTATTTGCAGCATTACCGGCTGCTGGTTGTTTTGTGTAATGGTAAAGTAACTTTTATTACCGGTCCCTATCTTTATTTCTTTGATATCTTTTATGGCTCCTCTCAAACTCAACCCACTTTTTGAAGCCTCTAC
>JBBQPX010000032.1:0-13326 GCA_038216775.1 Chitinophagales bacterium | reverse complement strand
ATAAGCGATTTAAAATACTGGAGCAGCGCCGCTGTTGGCTTATTTGGGTTTGATGGAATTCCTTATAATGTTTTACTTGATCCGCAGGGAAAAATTATTGCCACCAGTTTAAGAGAAGGGGCTTTACAAAGTAAGTTGGCGGAGGTTTTAAAGTAAACATTCTTCGAAGGTGCCGGGGAATATATAATCACTATGCTTTAAGTCGATATGTTCTAAATTTTCTCTCCTAAATAAAAAATGGCTGTCTAGAATATATTAGACAGCCATTTTTTTACAATAATGTAGTTGGAATAATTAATTATTCAACAACAGTGTAACAGCAGAGGCAGGATAAATACCTCTGGCAAATATTGTGTAATTTCTTGAAGGAATAATATTGGTAACTGCCGTTGAAGATATTATTGTACTTGTACCTGTTAACTTTAATCTTATTATATAATCAGATGCTCCTACCCCTACTCCGGCCGAACCTGCAACTTCGCTTGCTCTTACAGTTGTGAAAGTAGAAAGCGTTGTAGTATTGGGTGTTGCTACCGAACCTAAATAAGGCATTGCCCCAATATTAATACTATCTGTATTAACAGCGCCTACCCTTCTTACCATCCAAAGATCCATAGAGGGTGATTTAGGGGAAAGGTTCAAATAACGAACCTGTGCTGTAGCAGTATTATTAACCGCAATTGTTCTGTCAGACGAAAGCAACAACCCTTTAAATTTACCAGAAATTAAGGTATCGTAAACAATAAAAGTGTATGCTTTTGCAGGATCAACAGCAACTGATGCGTTGAAATATTCCGTAGTAGTAACTGTTGCATCTTTTACAGAAATAGTATGACTGCCTCCGTTACCAAGACCAACATAAGTACCCAGCACTGTGCCATTAGCACCAACTGCAGACACTAAGGTTTTTTGTGCACCATCAATAAAAAAGTTGACAGTTTTTGAGCTGCCGTTTGCGTTAGTGAGCGAGACTGAGCTTTCTGCCGCCGTTGAACTAACTTTTGTTTCGTCTTTTACACAACTGCTTAAAAAAAGTAACGCAGCTGCTGAAATTGTGATGATATTCTTAACCATTTAATTTAAATTTTTAATATTAATAACCTGGGTTTTGCGCCACTATTGGATTGGTTGTTCTTTCCTGCTGTGGTATTGGCCATAAAAACAGGTAGTTAGAATAAGGCACAGCGCTAATGCCTGGTGCAGGTACCGGGCCAGCACATACAAAAGCAGAAATAACATTGAAACCGCTTGCCATCTTATCTGGAACTCCGCCTGTACCAAATGTGGCGTCAAGCGCTAAACGGTGGATATCACCCCAACGCTTACCTTCAGCAGAAAATTCAATTCTTCTTTCTTTCAATATGGCATTTATTAACGCAGTTTTAGTAGTAATCGTTGCTAAAGTATATGCATCAACCAATGGTGTAGCTAATGCTCTGTTTCTAACGGTATTTAACAGGTCAAGTGCACGCTGAGTCACAGTTGCATTATTGCGGGCTTCAGCTTCTGCCTGCATTAATAACACCTCTGCATACCTGATGTATGGAGCAAAATCACTCTGGTTTGTAGCATCTTTATATTTGGTAGTGAATTTATTTAGGTTACCCGTATTGTCTGTTCCATTGGTAAATAACAGGGTTCTTCTTTTATCTGTACAGGTCCATTCTGGTAAATTCCAAAGAATGGGGCTTATCGAGCACAGCCCTCTTCCTCCCAAAACAGTACTGCTTAATGAAAACATTCTTGCCAATGACGCATTAGTTCCTGGGTTATCTAAAGCATCATTTTTTATTGAAAAAATACTTTCCTCTGATATGTTATTTATAAATGGACCATCAGCAGCAGCAGTGAGTTTCCAACCGCCAACAGGACTAACTACTGTTGTCCAGCTTTGTGGATTTAATACCGTGGTAGGAATTAGCTTGTTGCCTTCCAAGATAACGCCAGTAGCAAGAGAATAATCTCCCTTGTGTAATTTTACTCTCATCTTTAAAGCTATGGCCGCTGCTTTAGTAGCATAATAAGTAGATGCACCGTTACCCGCTACTCCTGCAGACAGGTTAGGCTCTGCCAAATCCAGATCAGCTAAAATTTTGGTATAACAAGCAGCGACTGTTTCTCTTGGCAACGTTTTTGCAAGTTCAACTGATGCTTGAGATTCAATAGGAAAATCACGGTAAGGAACTCCCAAAGAAGCACCGCTATTATCTGCATAAGGCTTTGCAAAATGTAATAGTAATTCATGATGCGCCATAGCTCTTAAAAAACGGCATTGAGCCACATAATCATTTGCTACAGTTGATGTTAAAACACCCGAATTTCCTGCGGCAGTAAATCCTGCAATCCCTATATTGGCTTTATTAATAAGGGCATACAACTCCTTCCACAAGTTCACATTGTTTGGTGAAAGCGGAGTTATTGTATTTTGATAAGTAATCGCATAAAAAGTGGCCACATTTACCATATCCTCACCACGCATTTCCTCTTGGGAAATTGCAGCAGCACCAAATGGATAACCACGCACTGAATTACCAGTTCCGTTAAGTGGATCGTAAGTGCCACTTTGTGCGGCATCATAAACACCATTTAACACCAATAAACAACGCTCAGGCGTTTGAAATGCCGTTGTACTAGCCAACGAATTATTAGGCGCCAAATCAATTTGTTTTGAGCAGCTTAATATAAATATGCTAAATGCAATAACTAATATTAATTGTATTTTTTTCATTTTAAATTATTTCAGTTTTTTGAAAACCATTGTTTGTACTAAAACCCAACATTTACACCTACAGATATATTTCTTACTTGTGGAGAAACACTATTATCCTGTCCGTCTTCGCTGTAAGCTTCAGGATCTATACCACGGTATTTTGCCCATGTGTACACATTTTGAGCCTGAATATAAAACCGGGCACTTTTAATGTTAGAACGTGTAGCAGCTTGTATTTTTTTGCTATCTATATCATAACTCAAAGAAATATTTTGCAATTTCAAGAATTTGCCATCTTCAACAAATCTAGAAATAGCTTCACCATTTTGATTTATTGCGGCCTCTTGATTGTAATATAATTTAGGTACATCGGTTATCTGTCCGGGTGTAGTCCACCTGTTCAATAATTCCGTTCCTCCATTTGCAAATTTTTGATTTAGTAAAATCTCCTGGCGGGTAATATTTACTATTTTATTACCACCCTGGTAACGGAACATAACATCGAATGTAAAGCCGCGGTAAGCAAATGTATTAGTAAAAGCTCCAAAATATGTAGGTTGTGCGCTACCCAATATTTGCTTGTCTGCTGCAGTTAAGGTAGTTTGAGTACCCAATGCAGGATCACTTAGTGAGTTTGCTAAATAATAACCACCATTGCTAACATTACGCTGTACTAACTGCCCGGCAGCATTATAATATACTGGATTTCCGTTTCCACTGTTTACTCCGGCAAACTGATATCCGAATATAGAACTAATGGGCAAGCCAACACTATCAACCGTATAATTAGAACGCACTAAGGAAGTGGTAGGTACACCAGCTACATCAAACAGCGAAATAATTTTATTATCGATTTTTGAATAGTTTGCTCCTACATTCCAGCGAAAGTTATCTGTTTTTACCAAGTTTACATCTAAAGTTAATTCTATCCCTTTATTCTGTAGTCTTCCAATGTTTTGACTTATTGTATTATTAGGTACCCCTGTTGAAAATGGAGTAGGAACCTGCAATACCGCCTTATCTATGTCATTTTTAAAATAGTCGAATGTGAAATTAGCTCTTCCACCAAACAGTGCCATATCAACCCCAATATCATATTTCTTGCTTTCTTCCCATTGTAACTGAGGATTTCCAATTACGTCAGGAGATATGCCTCCAATATTACCATAAGGACTACTTCCGTAGGTGCTCAGGTAAGGGAATCCAGCCAAGCGGTTTCCTACATTTGCATAAGAACCTCTAATTTTAAGATCGGATACTACCCTGCTGATAGCCCTGTTGTTTTTCCAGAATTTTTCTTCCGAAACCCTCCAACCTGCAGATGCTCCAGGAAAAGTACCATATTTATTACCTACTGCAAGGGAAGACTGACCGTCTCTTCTTATAGACCCCTGTACAAAGTATTTACCTTTATAATCGTAATTAAACCTTCCAAACAATGATTCAATAGCCGATTTGGCAAGGCTACCACCAACACTTGGTACTGCTACTGTACCCGAAATAATATTATCTTTTGCAAAAAAGATATCCGAGATATTTGTACCAGAACCTCTAAAAAATCTTGAGGTAGTCTGTTGTATTTCATGACCAGCTGTCAAATAAATATTGTGGGTATTTTTAATTGATAAATTATAATTAAGAAAATTTTGAATGTTAGTGTTAAACACGTTTTGCTGTCCTTGGTAAATCGATCCATTATTAGAAGCTCCGTCACCATGACGGGGATCTAAAGCCTGTAAGCTATTATCAGTGTAATAATCAACCCCTACCTGGCTACGAAATTTAAGTCCTTTTGCAAGCGACAATTCCAAAAACACGTTATCCAATATTCTATACTGATCAGAATTATATCTGTTATTATCCAATACAAACGCAATATTAGTGTAGTTATCATCGATACCACGTAGATTAACACCTTGACCTAATGAATTTACACCAACTGAAAGGTTGTAACCAGTTGGGTGGGTTGTACTATAAATAGGTACATTGGGCAATGCTCTGATAGATCCTACAATGGCACCGCTAAGCGCATTTGTTCCATTGTTTTGGTCAAAATCATTCTGGCGTGATGCCGACAATCCGTTTCCTATTTTCAGCCATTTGTTTACCTGTACTTCTACATTTGCCCTTACTCTATAGGCTGTAGTTTTATTTGTGCGTACTATTCCGTTATTATTTGAATAGTTCATACTCATATAATAAAGTGCTTTATCCGTTCCTCCACTAAGAGCTATAGTGTGGCTGGTTGTAAAAGCATTATTCGAAAAAATATTGTCTTGCCAGTTTGTATTAGTTCCAGCTGGGTCTAACCGGGCTGGTGGTAGTTGACCGGCATTAATGAATTTTTCATTTGCAATGGTAACAAACTGCTGCGCATTCATTACATCAAATTTTTGTACCGGGCTGCTGAATCCTACAATACCACTGTAAGTGATAGAGTTACGACCACGATTGCCCTTTTTTGTGGTGATCATAATAACCCCGTTTGCTCCTCTTGAGCCATAAATAGCCGTAGCAGAACCATCTTTTAAAACCTCGAAAGATTCAATATCATCGGGGTTAATATCTGCTAATTGATTTGAATTAGAAATTAATGCAAGATTACCGGTTGTAATTGGCGTACCATCAACTACAAACAAAGGCGACCTGTTTCCATTAAATGAATTGGTACCTCTGATGCGAATACGAGCTGGCGCATTTACCTGCCCACTACCCACGTTTACATTTACACCAGCTGAACGGCCAGCTAACTGTTTATCTATGGACGGAGTAACCAACTGGGCTATTTCCTTTGCATCTACTTTTGATACGGAACCGGTAAAAGCCTTTTTTTGCTGAACACCATAACCAACAACCACAACCTCTTCAAGACTATTATCCTTGCCTTTAAGTGTTACTGAAATTGCCGTTTGAGTACCCAGGCTTTTTGCCAGTGTTTCAAAATTTACGTTAGAAAAGTTCAGTGTTTTTACATTTGCAGGAAGTGAAATACTGAAGTTACCGTCCTTGTCGGTTTGCGTTCCTTGTTTTCCATCTGCGCTTGTTACGGAAACTCCTTCAACCGGAGCGCCTTTTTCGTCAGTAACCTTACCACTTACTGTTCGGTTCTGGGCAGCTGCATTTAGTACAAAGACAAATACAGCCGATACGATTAAAATCAATTTTCTCATTTGCTAATTAGTTTATGGCGGCAAATATATATCCAACCTGTGTAATAATAACTATAAAGACATTTTTTTTTACCAATAGCTGCATTTATTTACTTTAACCGTTGAATTTTGACCGTTTAACAAACATCTCCAACTAACTTATAGTATTAATTTTTACTTTTTGAGCTTTTGGCGATGTTAGTAGTAATAATACCGGCAGTAATATAAGATTAGTTAGGGTAGATACTAAAAGTGTTACAGAAGTTAGCCAGCCCAATGCCTTGGTGCCGCCAAAACCACTGGCACAGAAAATAATAAAGCCTGCTATTAATACCAAAGCGGTATAAACAATACTTAATCCCGTGTTTTTAATAGTGGCGCTAATGGTTTCCTGCACATTGTTTTGGTACAAAGGAAGCTCTTGTTTTTAATTAACCAAAAACCTGATAGTAATATCAACTGCAATACCCAAGGCTACACTAAACACCAACACCGTAGAGGGTTTTAAGGCTATGCCCGCCCAGCCCATTATACCGGCAGTAATTAGTAATGGTATAACATTGGGTATTAAAGAGCATAGTAAAATACGTGCCGATTTAAACAGGTAAAGCATACAAAAAGCAATTAAAATAAAAGCCCAGAAAATGCTGTCTTTTAATCCGTTTACAATAAACTTACTGCCTTCCAAAAAAGTTATGCTGGTTCCAGTAAGCTGAATTTTGTAAGTTGCGGTATCAAAAATTTCATTGGCTTTATTTTCAATATCTTTTAATAAAATGGGTAGCTTTTCTGTACCAATATCGGCCATACTCATGCTTATACGAAGATATTCTTCGGTGGAATCTACAAATGAGCCCATTAATTTGGCAGTGGCTGAATCAGAAGCCGTAAGTTCATTGCTTTCTCTGCGGGCTTTTAGCTGATTTAGTTGTTTATGCAAATCGGATAAAGGATTACCAAAGGCAGGTAACACATAAGTAGAATCGCCTTTGCCCTCGCTGGCAGCCTGGTAAAAAAACTTAATGCCGTCAACTACAGAAAGCGGTTTGGCAATATCCTTTTGCTGCGCTAAAAAAGAATCCTGAAATAAACCAATTTTATGAATATCAATTTTAGGACTTAAAATACCTTTTGGCTTTTTGGTATCTACAATTATTTCTAGCGGCATTACGCCTCCAAAGTTTTTTTCAAAAAACTTAATATCGGTATAAATCTTATCAGTTTTTGGTAAATCATCTACTATATAAGAAACGCTTTTTAATTTAAAAATGCCAACGGCTGCAAATACTAACGCAGCTGCTGTTACTGCATAAACCGTTTTTTTATGGTTAAATACCCAGCCTTCAATCTTTAATAAAAAGTTGATTATCCATTTATTGTTGAGGTATTTTGTTTGTGATGCATTGGGAGCAGGTAGATAACTTAATGCGGCCGGTAATAATATAAACGAGATAACAAAAATTATCATGATGCTAATGCCTGCCACTACGCCAAACTCATTTAAAATGGCACTTTTGGTTAAAGCAAACACAGCAAAGCCAATGGCAGCAGTTAAATTACAGAACAAGGTTACCACACCCATCTTGCTCACCATATCTATCAGCGACTTTTCTTTATCGCCATTTTTTATGTAGGAGCTGTGGTATTTATTGATAAAATAAATGCAATTAGGAATGCCTATAACCACCACCAGGCATGGAATTAAAGCCGTAAGCAATGTAATTTGATAGCCGCATAAATACAAAACGCCCACACTCCAGATAACGCCTAATACAACCACCATTAAAGACAGCAGTGTAGTGCTGAAAGAGCGGAAAAACAACGCCAATATGAGCGTGCTTAATAAAAGTGAACCGAACAAAAAATATTTCATTTCACTCTGAATTCTGTCTGCAACCACGGTGCGTATCAGTGGCAGGCCACTAACATGGGCCTTAATTTTTGTTTTTTCTTCAAATGTTTTTACTACTGAAGTAATATCATTTATTACCTGCGTGCGCCCTTTGGAGTTAAGTACCTGTTTGTTAATGCGAACGGCCATCAGGTAAGCTTTCGAATCTGGATTATACAGCCGATTTTTGTAAAAAGGCAAGCCTGAAAAATCCGCTGATGTACTATCCAATTGTTCTTGAGTGATAGTAGAATCAGAAAATATTTTTTGCGCTACCAGTTTTTCAGTAGCTGTATCTTTTACCAGTTTAACAGCAGTTGGTATGCTTAAAACATCTTCAACATACTTTACCTTTTTTAACTGCTGGCCAAGCTCTTTATAAGCATTAAAGGTTTGTAATTTAAAAAGATTGTCTGCCTGAATTCCCACAACCAGCATATTGCCATCATCGCCAAATTTTTCCTTAAAGCCCAGATACTCTTGGTATTTGGCATTATTGGTTGGTATGGCTTTAGAAAACTCGTAACTCAATTTTACTTTGCTGGCAAAAAAGCCCATTAAAATACTTACCAATAATAAAAGAATAAGTAAAGGCCCTCTAAACTTAAGCACAAATTTTCCTAAACGTAGCCACATATATATTTTAGATTTTAAATTTTAGATTTTAGATTGTGCAAAGAACGTGAAATATACCTGTTTTTAAGTGTAAGCTGGTATAATGTTTTATATCTAATTATTCAATAACAAAATGCGTTCCCTTTTAAAATGGGGCAGCAATGACACACAAAACCAAAGGCATAGTACTAAGAAGTATTAAATATGGCGAAACCAGCCTGGTTGTTGCCATATTTACCGAAATGTTCGGCATACAGACTTATATGGTTAACGGTGTTAGAACTTCTAAGAAATCGGCTGCCAAAGCGAATCTGTTTCAGCCTACTGCCATTTTGGATCTGGTTGTTTATCACAGCGAAAATAAAACGATGCATCGTATAAAAGAGTTTTCATGGGCGGTGTTGTACAATAGTTTGCTTAGTAATGTGGTTAAAAACAGCATTGCATCCTTTATGGCGGAGCTCATTTATAAATGCCTGAAACAACCTGAACCTAATGCCGACCTGTTCAATTTTTGCGAAGAATCATTTATTGAATTAGATAGGGTAGAAAAAAACATCGCCGCCAATTTTGCGTTATTTTTCACCCTGCACCTTACCCATTTTTTTGGTTTTAGAATGATAGATAATTTTAGTGTAGATAATAATGTGCTTGATTTAGAAGAAGGAAATTTTATTGACCAGCAACCCATACATCCCAATTTTATAGATGGCGAAAACGCTGAACTTACTGCACAACTTTTGAAAGTAATGCAGCCGTATGAGCTGGACGAGTTTAAATTAAACCGGGAAATAAGAAGAACGCTTTTATTAAAATATCTGGAATATTATAGCCTGCACATACCTGAATTTGGACAAATGAAAACGCTGATGGTGCTGCATGAGGTTTTATAAAATACGTTTTGCAGAACTGCTTGTTCCCAGTTGTATGTCTTTAACGCCTTCAATTAAAACGATGCCCGGTTTCTTTCCCTTTTCAAAACTGCCGAGCGTTTCCTCAATATGCAGAGCTTTGGCGCCATTGCTGGTAGCCCATTTCAGCAAGGTCGCTAAATCAATCTGCTTAAAATTGTTTTGAAGTGTTTTCATTTCTTCCAGAATGCTCAATTGGTCATTTGAGGCAAGACTATCTGTACCTAGAACAATATTTTCTGTGTGCTGCATTAACATATTTACATCGGGCAGCATATTGCTAATGTATAGATTTGCATTTGGGCAAAGACACAAGAAAACAGTTGGCAATTCGCAATTCCCAATTCGCAATTTTGTGAATATTAAATCATCTTCGGTTGTACAAACATTATGTACGAGAATCAGTTGCTGGCCTTTTGTGAAATAAGGTAAAAAAGTTTGCAAACTGCTTTTTCCAGATGGCTTATAAAAGGAAATGTCGACGCCAAGTTGCTGATACAACTTTAAAAAATCACCCAAACCTTCTTTAAAAAAGTCCGTTTCGGCTTCTGTTTCTTGGTTGTGTATGGCGAGCAGATTGTTACCGGGGAATTCATTTATCAAACCAAATAATTCCGGAGAAACCGAATATGGTGCATGTGGTGCAATGGAACTGGCTGAAAAATTTTCAGCATAAGTATTAAATAAATCTGCCGCCTTATTAAATCTTTGTTCCGCAATGGCGGGAGGAAAACCAGCTGTTTCAATAAAATTATGGTACAATAAATTTCCTTTCCTTTTCTGCGGAATAGTAAGTGCATTATTACAAATATCTCCAACGGCAACAATACCGCTTTGCAGCATGCTGTTTTCGGCAGTTTCAATGGCGGTTAAAATTTCTGCTTCGCTAAAATGGCGTTCATTAATAACCTTTAACACAAAATCAACCAGGCCGGTGTGCTTGGGTATAAGCCCTTTCATGTGCGATAGCTCCAGGTGGCAATGTGTATTTATAAAGCCGGGACTAAGTATCCCGTTTAGTTTTTCTACATCCTCTCCAGCTTCCTTTTCATCCGCAAGTTCTATCACAACGCCATCAGCATCGGTGATAAGCACTTTTTTTTGTACAAACTCGTACCCGGTAAAAATATAATCTGCTGAAAATTTTCTGTTCAAAATGATTGGTTGATATATTGTAAATTTGCCGCCCGTACATCGTCTGACGTACTCGTCTGACGATGTATCAACAAAACATAATTAAAGCTGAACAAAGTTACACAGTACAAGAGTGCGACGCCAATGAAGCTACATTAATGTTTTGAAGCTGGGTACAAAATTATATGAAACACAATAAAATTCTCCTGTAGGATATAGATATGCTTGATAAATTAGATGCAATAAAAGGAAGATTCGATAATCTGGCGGTTGCGCTTACCAATCCGGAGATTGTGAGCGACAATAAGAAATTTACTGCTACCAGTAAGGAATACCGCAGCCTGGAAAAGATTGTAAATGCCAGGAATGCATACGTAAACCTGCTGGATGACATTGCGTTTAACAAAGAAGTTCTTGATGGCGATGATGAAGAAATGAGAAGCATGGCCAAACTGGAATTGCCCGAGTTGGAAGTAAAGAAAGAGGAGATGGAAAAAGCGCTTCGCAACATGCTGATTCCAAAAGACCCGTATGATGAAAAGAATGCCATTTTGGAAATACGTGCGGGAACAGGTGGCGATGAAGCTTCGCTTTTTGCTGGTGATTTACTGCGCATGTATTTAAAATATTGTGAGAAAAAAGGCTGGAAAACTGCCATTTTAAGCGAAAGTGAAGGAACGGTTGGCGGTTATAAAGAGGTACAGGTAGAAGTTACCGGCGATGATGTTTATGGTACTATGAAGTTTGAAAGTGGTGTACACCGCGTACAACGTGTGCCAAATACAGAGAGCCAGGGCCGTGTGCATACAAGTGCGGTTACTGTAGCCGTAATGCCTGAAGCAGAAGAAGTGGATTTTGAACTGAAAGAAAGTGATGTAAAAATGGAAACTGCCCGAAGCGGCGGTGCAGGCGGACAGAACGTAAATAAAGTGGAAACAAAAGTGTTTTTAACGCACAAGCCAACCGGGCTTGTAGTTATGTGCCAAACGGACCGATCGCAGTTGGGTAACAAGCTTAAAGCAATGGAAATGCTGCGTACAAAATTGTACGATGAGGAGGTGCGCAAGGCGGAAGAAGCCATATCTCACCTGCGAAAAAGTTTGGTTAGTACTGGCGATAGAAGTGCTAAAATAAGAACGTACAATTATCCGCAAGGCCGTGTTACCGACCATAGAATTGGCTTAACGGTTTATAATTTAGATACTATTTTGAATGGTGAAATACAGGAATTTTTAGAAGCATTGCAGTTTGCAGAAAATGCTGAAAAGTTAACATCACAAAATTAAAGATTGGTTTTATTTTTCAATACCTTCATGTTACTTTAACTATTAACCTACTCTCACTTGTAATATCATTTATCATTAAAAAAAACTAAAATTTATGTTAGAAGAATTATTTAACCTCGTAAAGGAGAATGCATCTGATGCTGTAGTTAACAATCCCGACATTCCAAATGAACAAAATAACGAAGTAGTTGCAGAAGCAACTAATACAGTTGCCTCTGGTTTACGTAATATGGTAGCTGGTGGCGGTTTACAAAACATTATTTCCATGTTTACAGGCGGCAATCAACAAGCTGGTGGTACCGATAAAAGCAGCCTTCTAAGTAACCCAATTGTAAATATGATGATAGGCCATTTTGCCGGTAAACTGATGAGTAAATTTAACCTTGGAGGTAACCAGGCAAATAATGTAGCAAGTAATTTAATTCCCAATGTGCTAAGCAACTTAATTAGCAAAAGCAATAGCTCAGATAACAATGGCTTTTCGTTGGAAGGTTTACTTAACTCTATTACCGGCGGTCAAACACAGCAAGTGGTTCAGGACCAACAGGCCAGCGGCAACAGTGGCTTTAGTTTTCAAAATTTAATAAGCCAGTTTACCGGCGGCGGCCAAAGTGGCAGCGGAGGTGGATTAATGGATATTGTATCTCAATTGGCTGGTGGCGCACAGCAGCAACAGGCAAAGAATGGTGGTGGCGGTTTAATGGATTTAATTAAAGGCTTTATAAAATAGGCTGAAAACTTATAAAAATGTTAAAGCACGTTGATTTCCAACGTGCTTTTCTATTTGTATTAAACCTTTGGCAAAATATTTGTCTTATATACTGTAACCGGCTTGTTGATTTTGATGTTTAAGGAAAATTAAATATGGCTGGTTAAAAATAATAAGTTCTTTTTTTTCGTTTATTAATAATATAAACACGCGTATTAAGAAATACTTAACAGTTTTAGTAAAACTTTTGGCATCCCTTTTGCGTTTATAAATATAGAACACACAAACACGATAATTCAAATTTCTCATAAGCAGTTAGTTTTGGTAACGGCCCCGGTTTCTACCGGGGCTTCTCTTTTTTACCTAGTTCTGTTTATATGGTTAAACTTCGGTTAACTGCGTTTTAATTAGCAATACATAATGCAGTTTTGTATTCTAATATCAACTCGCATTCTATGAGTAATGCCCCCCAAGTTTTTCAAACTAGCAATCCAACCCGCTGGAAAAGTGTAAAATGGTCGAGCCGTGTAGTGCTTGTTTTGCTATTATTTTCACTTACAGTGCTGGTGCTGGCCGTTAGAAACGGGGCAAATCCAAATATGCCCAATCTTACAGACAAAGCAAAATATTACCAAAGTAAATTAGACCCATCAAACAGACTCACATTTACTTCTCCCCTCAATAAAAAATTTAAAGGTTTTAAAGATTTTCTCGACAAAAAACAAAAAGAAGATTCGCTTAAGAAATTAAGTATCAACAAATTAAAAGCGCCACAAATACGGGGAGCGTTTTATGTTCCCTGGCAGCAGGCGTCTTTATTCGATCTGCAAAAAAATGCAGATAAACTCAATACTATATATCCAGAATGGTTTTTTATAGATCCTATCAGCTTCAAGCTGCAAACCCGTATAGATAGTGCAG
>JBBQPX010000031.1:0-13396 GCA_038216775.1 Chitinophagales bacterium | reverse complement strand
CGGTGCAAACCGTAAGCGTAAAACCTTAGGTGAATATGCTCTACAGTTAAGAGAAAAGCAAAAAGCAAAATACACTTATGGTTTGCTGGAAAAGCAATTCCGCAAAACATTTGATGAAGCTGCACGCCGTAAAGGTGTTACCGGTGAAAATCTTATTAAATTATTAGAAGCCCGTTTGGATAACAGTGTATTCCGTTTAGGAATTGCTCCAAGTCGTCAGGGTGCACGCCAGTTGGTGTCTCATAAGCATATCACTGTAAATGGTGAAGTACTTAACATACCTTCTTACAGTTGCAAACCAGGCGATATCATCGGTATTAAAAATAAAAGTGCTGCAAACGGAAATATCTCTGGCAACTTACGTGGTAAAAATCCCAAGTTTGGCTGGTTAGAGTGGAATGAAACTGCATCTCAAGGTACTTTTATTACTTATCCTGAAAGGGATAGTGTTCCTGAAAATATTAAGGAGCAACTGATTGTGGAATTGTATTCTAAGTAACCCCTATTCCCTAAAGGGGGAAATGGCGGAGATTTGAAATAATTAATAACAAAACATCCTTGTCCCCCTTTAGGGGATAGGGGCAAAAACAACAAAAATAAAATGGGCATTTTAAATTTTGTTAAACCAGATAAAATCGTTCTTCAAAAAGCAACTGAATTTGAAGCCATCTTCGAATTTCGTCCGCTTGAGCCAGGTTATGGCGTAACTATCGGTAACTCTCTTCGCAGGGTGTTATTGAACTCTCTGGAGGGTTATGCTATTATTGGTATAAACATTGCCGGTGCCGACCATGAGTTTGCTACCTTAAAAGGCATTACTGAAGACGTTACAGAAATAATATTAAACCTTAAGCAGGTTCGTATTAAGAACAAGCTTGAGCAAGATGTAAGCGTAGAGAAAGTAACGCTTTCTATCAAAAATAAAACTGAATTTACTGCAGGAATGATTGGTGAGGCTTCTCCTACTTTTGAAGTAATGAACCCGGAGCTTTTGATTTGCACTATGGACAGCAGCGCTAAACTTGATATTGAAATAACTATCGGTAAAGGCCGCGGTTACGTACCAGCAGAAGAGAACAAAGAAAAGAATTCTCATTTTGGATATATAGCGGTAGATGCTATTTACACGCCGATTAAAAACGTGAAATACGCTATTGAAAATACCCGTGTTGAACAACGTACTGATTTTGAAAAATTAATCATGGAAGTTGTTACTGACGGTACTATACACCCGGAAGATGCAGTGAAACAAGCAAGCCGTATTTTAATACAGCATTTGATGATTATCACTGATGAGAACATCACTTTTGATACTAAAGAGGATAAGAAAGAAGACCTGGTTGACGAACAAACTTTACAGCTTCGTAAAGTGTTGAAAACACCATTGGAAGATTTAGACCTTTCAGTTCGTGCATTCAATTGTTTAAAAGCTGCTAAAATCAATTCATTAAGTGAGTTGGTACAGTACGAGCAGGAAGATTTGATGAAATTCAGAAACTTTGGTCAAAAATCTTTAAGTGAAATTGAACAGGTTTTACACGAAAGAGGATTGAGCTTTGGGATGGATTTGAGCAAACTTAAGTTAGACGACGAGTAGCCCCCTCCGCCCCCTGAAGGGGGAACTTTGGAGGATTTAATAACAAGTAGCTTACAATTCCTGACACGGTGTAAGCGAAATTAACCATTCGACTTCGCTCTTGGTTGAGCGGACGAGAAACAAAAAACAAATGTCATGCGTCACGGAAAAAAAGGTAATAAATTAAGCAGAACAGCATCACACAGGAGAGCCCTTTTGATGAACTTAGGCTGCCAGTTAATTACTTACAAAAGAATTACCACTACATTGGCTAAAGCAAAGGCTTTACGTACTTACATTGAGCCATTAATTACAAAAACAAAAAGCAACGCCAGCAAAGAAGCTATCATGCACAATCACCGTATTGTGTTCAGCTATTTGAACGATAAGGCTGCAGTTAAAGAACTATTTACAGTAGTAGCTCCAAAAATTGCTGCACGCCCGGGTGGATACACACGTATTATTAAGTTAGGTGCAAGGATTGGTGATAACGCTGAAATAGCGATGATTGAACTGGTTGACTTTAACGAAATTTACGGTAAAGGAATTGGCGAAGCTGCTGAACCTGCTAAGAAAACACGTAGAAGTGGTGCTGCTAAGAAAAAAGCGGACGATACTAAGAATCCGGCTATAACTGACGCTGAAGTAGTTGCTGAAGCATCAGTTGAAGAAGCGACGGATACAGCAACTGAAGAAACGAAAGAAGCATAGTTTTGAAACTAACTGTTTATACAAAGCTCCGGTATTATTATCGGAGCTTTTTTTATTGCTGATTTTTTACATTCTATTACACAATGTGAAGAATTTTATTTGCTCAAAACCCCATTATATTCTTTTCTTTGCAAAACCTTTAGATTTAATGCCTGATACAAAAACACTCCCTTTCACCATTGTGGGTGTTCGCAGAGTGGATGCCACCGCCTTGTCTCCTGACAAGCGGTACAGCACACGCTTACACACTATTAGCTAAATAAAGGTTTATGGGAAGAGCCTATCATGCTCGCTTCCTAAATAATGTGTAATAATCCCAAACCGGTCTATTCCATTATGATAATATTCGGCAGAGGAGAATTTATATTCTTCCGGAAAATTACAAAGACCGGCAATCACCGGATTATTATGCATGTAATCTAATTTTTGTTGGAATACTGCCGGAGAAATTAGCTCAATACTTAATGCTTCTCTTTTCCAGAATTGGTATTTCCGGTCATACTTGTCTACTTTAAACTCCTCTAAAAATTCGGGATTGTTTTTAGATAACTCATGCTTAAATTGGTGAGCGGTGTATTTCATAAATGAAGCTTGAATATCCGAAGGAGTAAAACCTAGCAGGGGCTGCCATATTAGGTGAATATGATTACTCATAATAACAAAGGCATTCAATTCTATACGCTTTTCGGTAACTAAAAACTTAAGGCTGTCGATAATTATTTCCTTATAACTATCTTCCTTCAGCAAATGTTTCCAGTTTTGAATAGTGGCTGTGTAAAACTGTGGCCAATGTTCTGGATATATTGGTTTCATTAAACTAAAGTATGAAAATTAAATGTAGTTTTATGTTGTAATGCCGCTTGTCAGGAGACAAGGCGGCGGCGTTCACGGGGGATAGAGTTGGCTTAAGTGGATTGGAGAATACCCACGGCGGAAGAACACTATAATTTAAACTAACTGTTTATACAAAGCTCCGGTATTATTATCGGAGCTTTTTTTATACCCGGTTTTCTTTATGTGCTGATGTAAAATGTGAAAAATTTTATTTGCTAAAAACCCCATTATATTGTTTTCTTTGCAAAACCTTTAGATGTAATGCCTGATACAAAAACACTCCCTGCCATTTTAATTTTAGCCGACGGTACTATTTTTAACGGTACTGCATTTGGTAAAACCGGCACTGCCACCGGCGAAATATGCTTTAATACCGGTATGACAGGCTATCAGGAGGTATTTACCGACCCAAGTTATTACGGACAGGTGCTGATTATGAACAATGTGCATATTGGCAATTACGGCGTGAAAGCTGCCGATGTGGAAAGCGATAGTGTAAAAGTAAAAGCAGTAATTGGCAGAAACCTGGAAGAAAAATACAGCCGCTTTATGGCAGATACATCTTTACAGGAATATTTTGAGAAACAGGGAGTGGTTGCCATTGATGGTATTGATACAAGAGCCTTAGTTGCTCACATACGCACACAGGGTGCTATGAACTGCATTATTTCTTCGGAGATAGCTGATGTAGCAGAACTGACAAAACAACTAAAGGAAGTGCCTTCTATGGATGGTTTGGAACTTGCTTCTACAGTTAGTACAAAAGAGCCGTATTTTATGGGTGATGAAAAAAGTGACTTAAGAATTGCGGTACTTGATTTTGGTATAAAGAAAAACATTTTGAATTGTCTGGTGGAGCGTGGAGCTTATGTAAAAGTGCATAATGCAAAAACAAGTTTTGAAGAAACGGAACAATTTAAACCACATGGCTATTTTATAAGCAATGGTCCCGGCGACCCTGCACCAATGGATTATGCAGTTAAAACGGTAAAACAAATACTGGCTGCAGATAAGCCATTGTTTGGTATTTGCCTTGGGCATCAGTTGCTAGCGCTTGCCAATGATATTCCTACTTTTAAAATGCACCATGGTCACAGGGGATTAAATCATCCTGTAAAAAATATAATCAGCGGTAAATCTGAAATAACAACGCAGAACCATGGTTTTGGTGTTGATCCTGAAGCTGTAAGAGCGAATGACAATATTGAAATTACCCACGTCAATTTAAACGATAGCAGTATTGAAGGTATACGCATGAAAAACAAAAAAGCCTTCTCGGTTCAATACCATCCCGAAGCTACACCCGGTCCGCACGATAGCAGGTATTTGTTTGATGAATTCATATCTTTAGTGCGGAGTAATTAATTGAGCATGGGTAAGAATTTTTTAATTTTTTTGATGGTCCTGCTTTTTGGCGCAACTGTATATTTCTGGGGCCGCAAAAACGGGAGAGATAATGTAATTTCTACCGTTACACAAAATGTTAGCCTTGTAGAGCAGATTGCAGAACTCTCTGCATTATCCGTGCACGGAAATACAAATGCAAAAATCACCAATAATACCGGCACGGGCGGCATGTGGGATAAATTCAAAAATTATCTTGTAGAAAATACATTGCAGGTTACTATTCCGTATGAAGCTAAATACGGCATAGATATAAAAAATAAAAAGATTAAAGCTGATACGAAAGACAAGACAATCACGCTTTACTTTCCTGCCGTAAAATTATTGAGCCTTCAATTGCATTTGGATAAAATGGAAATGATGAATCAAACCGGGCTTTTTAGTTCTACGTCCATTGCTGATTTAGCAAATGCCGAAAAGCGCATTTACGGAGAAGCGATAGCAACACTGGGTGGTAACGAAAGTTATAAAAAGCAAGCAGAACTGCAAATCAATAATATTCTCAAAAATTATTATGAGCCATTGGGTTATACAGTAAAATGTGTTTTTAGTGATGAGGAGGTGAAGATTCAAAAGCAATAAAAGCCCCCTCCGCCCCCTGAAGGGGGAACTTTGGCGTTCAATTGTCAAAACTGTTTCCTATTTTGCAGACTCTTACTAATTTAAAAGCTTTAAAAGCCCCTTTAGGGGTTGGGGTGTCATGAAAATCGCAATCATAAACGGACCTAACTTAAACCTGCTTGGCAAACGTGAAGTAGATATTTACGGTGGCGAATCTTTCGATAATTATCTTAAGACGCTACAGGAAAAATACGCCAATATTGAAATTTCTTATTTTCAAAGTAACGTGGAAGGAGAGTTGATTAACGAGATTCAGCGTGTGGGTTTTAGTTATGATGGCATAATTTTTAATCCCGGAGGATACACGCATACATCAGTTGCAATAGGCGATGCCATTGCTGCAATTACAACTCCGGTTATTGAAGTGCATATCAGCAATATTTTTGGCAGGGAAGATTTCAGGAAACTATCTCATGTTTCCGGTAAAGCCAAAGGTGTAATAAGTGGGCTGGGATTAAAAGGCTACCAACTGGCACTGGATTATTTTTTATAAAATTACCCTAAGTAAGAGAGCAAATCCCACATCTTCTTTTGGATTATCAGCAACTGTAATAATGTGCAGCCCAGATGCAGACCACACCTTAAATAAATCACCTTTTTTGTGGCTCACCATTTCTTTATCAACTTGCTGTACTAGTACACCTCTGATAAACCAACCTAAATCTCCGCCTTTGGCACCGGATTTTAAATCAGCACTGTAAATACTTGCCTGTGCGGCAAATGTTGACCTGCCGGTTTTTATTTTATTGATGATGGAATCGGAGAGGGATTCGGCAAAATTTTTATCAAATACAGATGTATCAAGAAGAATATGTTTTATGTGATAAAAGGTGTTTGGAGCTTTAGCTAAAACTTTTACCAGGATGTTTTCTTTTTTAAAAGGGCCGTAGGTTTTGCCAACCTTGCCATTGTATGCAAGGCTATCGGCTTTACCTAAAAATTCAGACGTGCTTACAACCGTAATGCTATCAATGAAAAATTTCTTCTTCAATACAAACTTTACATAACCAACAGGGTTGCTGGTAGTATCCAGTATTTTTTTTATCTGCGCAACGGATTGGCTTTTTGCAGATATTAAAATGCAGGTGAAGAAGAACAGGAGAAATATTTTTTTCAAGAAGATGGATTTATAATTTTAATTTTTTTGTTACAGCCTTGACCTGCTTTTTCATCCCTTCTAAATCTGCAAGCTGTTGCTGAATAAATACATTGTCTTCTAAGCGGCCCATTACTTTATTCATTTCTTCATTGGTATCGTAAACCATTTTTCTAAAAGGGCTGCTGTAATCCTTTGCTCGTGAATCAAAAATGCCTTTGCACATCCATTCCTTTGTGGTGAGGGCCTGTTGCAATAATTGCTTCAGCAGGGCAGGGGTAAATTGTCTTGGTGTGATGTTTAAAATTTCCAGCAGGGAAGTATAGCCATGATTTAATCTATCATTCGTGTATGCATTGCCTTGTTGTTTATAAAACTCATGCACATCATCCCAATTTTTTATTTTATCAGATTTAATGCTTCGTTTTAATTTTTCTATTTCTGATTTTTGAATTAACTGTCCGCCAATGTTCAGCCAATCTCTGCTTTGTATTTTTGCTGACAATGTTTTTTTCAGCGAGGCAAAATCAACAAACTTATTGTTTTGAATATGCGTAAGTAATTCCATTGTTCCATAATACTGAATCAATTCTTTAAAAAGCAAAATCGCCTGAGGAACCTTTTGTAATTCGGTTAGCCTTTTGGTATTTTCCCATCCTTTAACATAAGCAACACCGGTTTCTGTAAGTTTTAATTTTTCTAAAACCTTTAGAGAATCAAATAACTCATTAACAGTATCCGGCGCCAGAAAATCATATTCTATTCGTTGTATTCTTTCTGTTCTGCGGTCGCGGCTAGTATATTTCCATTCGTTTCGTGCCAGCGCATACATGTTATACATAAACCAATAACCCGGAATAATAACCAGCTTATCGTGCGCAACATCATTGCTTACCAGACTAAAGGGAATCTGAATATTTAACTCGGCAGGAAAATCGCCTTTGGCAATAATGGTGAAAGATGCAAACTTTGAGTTATGCTTTAAACTAACACAAAGCCCTGGCCAAAACCCACGCCCGGCGATGATTTCACCATCTGCAGCCCGGCTATTATGATTGCTGCCAATGGTAGCACCGGCGGCCATATTACTTTGCCCCATTACTACTGCCGCACATAAAAATGAATTGTTATGATGCTGCTCATGCGCAGGAAAAATCAACGAATTTAAAACCTCGCAACAGGAAATAGTAGAGTTGTTGCCTAAAAAAGAATTTATAAGTCTTGCACCATATTTTAATTGCGAATGAGAAGACATAACGAAACGCACAGCCTTCACACCATAAAATATTCTACAGCCATAACCAACGATACCATTCACCATTTCGCAACCTTCTCCAATTTGCGATGTGCGATTTTCATCGCTGTTTACAGTAAGATTCTTTAATTTGTTTGCACCTTTAAAATATGCATCGCTGCCAACCCAGACATCTTTAATTATTTTACAGTTTTTAATAACTGTTCTGTCGCCTACCTGTCCATAATAACCTCTTTGCTTATCGTAACGTTTTTCTGTAAACTGTTTAAACTTATCAAGCAATTCTTCTTCGCCTCTGTATTTACTCCACAGCCACGCATCCCCGGCAAGCATTCCGTCAAAAGGTAATACACTTCTGCCGCCGGCTTCATTTCCCAGTTCCATCCAAACTCTGGTTTTTTCATCCTCACCGTCTTTTAAAATACCGTTGCCAAATTTTGCGTAGTCAGTGGTTGCCAACTCATTCACATTAGCAATCATTACTTCGTTGCCAATAATATAATGACTTAAATAGTTTACGTTATCAATACAAACGTTGTTACCAATATCGCTGCTGATAATAGTGCTATTGTATAAACCAACTGCCATGCGCAGGTTGTGAAATTCGAGGTAGTATGGTTCTAATTTTCCAATGCGTACTAATCCATGGAATTTACAATTGCGGACCAACTCGGGATTAAACTGTGCCGAAACAAAAATTTTATTCCAGTCATCTGAAGTGTTTCTATTTCGTATCAAGGATTCAATGTCGTGTGCCGTTAAGCTACGGTATTCAATGCCGTTTTTATTGTGCAGATTACGTAGGTGATATTCGTCTTTACCTTTGGGAATATATTGCGGTTCTACAAAGTTGTAGCCTAAATTATTTACTGGATGTTTTTTGATAATATTCATAATGCCCCAAACCCCTGAAGGGGCTTTTAGAGATTTTAATTTTTAAAACTATTGCAAAATAGGAAAGAGTATTGAATATTGAACTCCAAAGTTCCCCTTTAGGGGCGGAGGGGCTTTATTCCACCGTCACGCTCTTCGCTAAATTCCTTGGTTTATCAACATCAACGCCTTTTGCAATACCAACGTAGTAGCTCAACAACTGCATTGGAATTGTGCTTAACATCGGTGCAATAATTTCATCTGCCGAAGGCACAAAAAATACATCATCTGCCATGCCGGGAATAATATCATCGCCTTCTGTAATGATTGCAATAACTTTTCCTTTACGTGCTTTTATCTCTTGTATATTACTTACGATTTTCTCGTGGTAAGAATCTTTGGTCGCAATAAAAACAACCGGTAAATTTTCATCAACTAACGCAATAGGTCCGTGTTTCATTTCTGCTGCGGGATATCCTTCTGCATGAATATAAGAAATCTCTTTAAGTTTTAAAGCACCTTCCAATGCAATAGGAAAATTATAACCACGACCTAAGTATAAGGCGTCGGATGCTCCTTTGTATTTTAATGCAATTGTTTTTAGCGCTTCTGCATTTTTTAGAATGGCGCTAACCTTTTCAGGTACAGCTTCCAATTCTAACAAAAGATTTCTATATCGTTCTTCGCTGATGGTATTTTTTTCTTTGGCAATTTTTAATGCCATCATATTTAAAACAGCAAGCTGTCCGGTAAATGCTTTAGTTGATGCAACACCAATTTCTGGTCCGGCATGCGTATAAGCACCACCATTGCTTATTCTGGCGATAGATGAACCCACAACATTTACAACACCAAAAATAATAGCGCCGTGTTCTTTTGCTCTTTCTATTGCAACCAAAGTATCTGCAGTTTCGCCGCTTTGCGAAATTGCGATTATAATATCACCTTTATTAATTATCGGATTACGATACCTAAATTCAGAAGCGTATTCAACCTCAACAGGAATACGGCAAAGCTCTTCAATAATATATTCAGCTAACAATGCAGCATGCCAGCTTGTACCACAGGCAACAATAATAATACGCTGTGCATTTTTAAAATGCTCCATATTATCTTCAATCCCTTTCATGGTAATTGTACCGGCGGCTGCATCTAATCTTCCTCTTAAACAATCATGAATTGTGCTTGGTTGTTCAAAAATTTCCTTCAGCATAAAATGGTCGTAGCCGCCTTTTTCAATTTCGGCAAGTTCCATATCAAGTTTGGTAACAAAAGGTGTTATTTTTTCATTGCCGAGATTTTTCAAAATGAGTTCATCAGGCCTTACAATCGCCAACTCATAATCATTTACATACACAACCTCTTTTGTATATTCCAACATGGGCGATGCATCAGAACCTAAAAAATGTTCGCCTTTGCCAACACCAATAACCAACGGACTTCCTTTACGTGCCGCAATAATTGTATCAGGACTTTCAGCATCTAACAGCAGAATTACATAAGCCCCGGTAACCCTTTTTAAAGCTATTCTTACAGCTTCCTCCAGGTCGCAGTTGTTATTCTCTTTAATATCTTCAATAAAATTCAACAATACCTCTGTGTCTGTTTCACTGGTAAAAGTGTATCCTTTTTTTGTAAGCTCTTTTTTTAGCTGTGCATAATTTTCAATAATGCCATTATGTATCATGGCTAATTTGCCGCTGGCAGATGTATGCGGATGTGCATTTACATCGCTTGGCTCACCGTGCGTAGCCCAACGTGTATGCCCAATACCCGTATGCGAATGCAAATTCTGTCCGATAATAGCATCCTCCAAATCAGCAACGCGGCCTTTCTTTTTATAAACCTTTAAGCCACCATTAAGTAATGCTACGCCTGTACTATCGTATCCGCGATACTCTAGTCTTTTTAAGCCGGTTATTATAATTGGGTAAGCTTCTTTGGGGCCTGTGTAACCTACTATTCCGCACATATTTAAATTGGTTTGCTCGCCCCTAACCCCTGAAGGGGAAATAGCGAAGATTATGTTTATTTTTTTGCTTGCTTCGATTATTTCGGGGAGCCTGTTGTCAAGAATTCTATTAAAATTCGTTGGTGTTTGGCAATTACCGATGTTAAATCGAAATTCCGGTTTTATTCGGAACTTTTACCGAATGACTTTACTGAATTTTTATCTTAGCGATAAGATAAAAACTATCGTGCAATTTAATAAAATTGTACTCATTTAAGCATTTTGCAAGCCAAACACATCCTTATTTTCATTCTATTAACTTAAATTGAATACAAAATTGGTTTTATGAAATATTTATTGCTCTTTTTAGCATCATTTACTTTTCAAAGTATTGCTTTTGCCCAGCAAAAATCTGCTGCTACCAAAATTTTTATTGTTCGCCATGCAGAGAAGGAAACCGGTAACGACCCGCTTTTGACTGCAGTTGGAAACAAACGGGCAGGCGACCTGATGCGAGCTTTACAAAATAAAGGCATTCAAAAAATATATGTGAGCCAATATCGCCGCACACAAAATACGGCAGACAGTTTGCGTATTAATTACGGAATAGATACTGTGCGTTATATGGCAGATACATTATGTGATAACCTCGTAAATACAATTATGGCCCATAATAATTTTGGAAAAGTAATTTTAATTGTTGCACATAGCAATACAATTCCACAGATTATTAGAAAATTTGGTGTAACCAAATATCCCTACGGAGATATTCCGGATAATGAATTCGATGATTTATTTCTGATAACTTACAAAAAGGGAAAGGCAAAATTAAAGACTACTAAGTATGGAGCTCATTCAGGTGTTTCCGCAGCCATGCAAAAATTATAAGAGCACTCCTTTAAGAAACAAGTATGCTACCGAGAAGTAAATTATTATACCGGTAACATCAACCAGTGTGGCTACAAAAGGAGCAGATGAAGTTGCAGGATCAAACTTCATACGTTTTAAAAATATGGGTAGCATAGACCCTGCGAGTGTGCCCCATAATACAACGCCCAACACAGATACGGCTGTAACTATTGCCAGTAAAAATGTATGAGTTCCGTACAAATGTGGCTCTATATAACCCCACATAAATGTTCTTATAAAGCCGACAATGCCCAAAATTCCACCAAGCACAAGTCCGCTTTTAATTTCTCTTTTTAAAATAGTAAACCAGTCGGCAATGGTAATTTCTGCCTTGGCCATGGCTTGTATAATTAAGGTAGATGCCTGGCTGCCGGTATTTCCACCGCTTGATATAATTAACGGCACCAGCATATTAAGCACCAGTACTTTTTTAATTTCATCTTCAAAAAAACTCATAGCGCTGGCTGTTAACAACTCGCCTGCAAAAAGCACCACCAGCCATGGAGCCCTTTTGCCTATCAATTTCCAGAAAGGCATTTCCAGGTAAGGCTGGTCCAACGCTTCGGTACCACCAATTTTTTGAATATCCTCACTAAATTCTTCCTCTGCCACCCAAAGAATATCATCAATAGTTACTATGCCCAGTAAAATATTATTATCATCGGTTACCGGTAATGCCACCCGGTTATTCATTTTAAAAGCTTCTGCAGCACTCTCCTGGTCGTCTTTTACATTTAATGCAATAAACCGGGAGTCCATTATTTCATTCACTTTTGTTTGCGGCTCTGCCAGAATAAAATCCCGGATACGTATATCATCCAGCAGTTCATCATTTTCATTTATCACATAAATAACATCAATAGTTTCGCTGCCTTTTGCGTGTTTTCTGATGGTGTCAAAAACTTCTGCTACTGTATTTTCTTCGTACACATAAACGTAATCTGGCGTCATTATCCTGCCCATGCTATTTTCAGGATAACCCAGTAATTCAAGTGTTACAACACGTTCTTCTGGGTCTAGCGTTTTAATTAAATCCCGTACAATGCTTGTAGGTAATTCTTCCAAAAAGGCAACACGATCATCCGCAGGTAAATCATTAAGTAATTCCGTTGTTTTAATGGCTGGTAAATCCTTAATTATTCTTTTTTGGGTAGATAACTCAAGTATTTTAAAAACACCGGAAGCCCGATTTATAGAGAGAAGTGAAATAATCTGACACTCGTAATCTTGATTTTCGTAGATAAGGTCGGCAACATCACTGATATTCTGGTCGTTCAGAAAATCCTGAATGGCCAGTTTATCTTCAGAAGCTATTACTTCTTCAAACTGCTGCTGTATTGATATTTCGTCCACTTCTAACGCCATCGTTTGCACTTTGTTATTAAATTGCAGTTTAATTGAAACGCAATTTAATCCATTTAGTATTAATTAATTGTTATGGTGAAACCTTATTTAATTGTTGATAACACTGCCGAAAAGGGCAGAGGCGTATTTACGCTTGAAAGTATTCCTGCCAATACAATTATTGAAATTGCACCGGTGATTGTGATGACGAATGCAGATAGGGAACATCTTGATAAAACATTGCTGCATGATTATATTTTTGTTTGGGGAAAAGAAAATGACAGATGCTGCATGGCGCTCGGTTTGATACCGATATACAATCACAATTATAACAGCAACTGCGAATATTTTATGGATTTTGAGGAAGAAACAATTATGATTGAAACGCTTAGGGTAGTTGAAAAAGGAGAGGAGCTTACCATTAACTATAACGGCGACGCCAATGATGCAGAGCGGGTTTGGTTTGATGTGAGGTAGATCTTTACTTTCGGTTTATTCTTTTGAGAGCCTCCCTTTCATTCAGCGTTGCCAGTTTATGTTGTTTTACAAAATGCTTAACCCAATCAGCATTTGTTTTACGGTATTCCCGTAATGCCTAGCAGATAGCTTTTTGCACAAAAAATTCTTTTGAAGCAGCATGGTTCAAAATGTATTTACTTAATAAGCCGGTGTCTGTATTGTTTTATATTGTTTCTGAAACATTATACTGCTACGCTGGAACCAAAAATTATTTGATCTGTTCCATTTCCTAGTTATTGAAATAGTTTGCGTTGGAAAAAGTTTAAAATAGGAGCTGGATAAGTAGCTGGCGGCATTAGCTTC
>JBBQPX010000030.1:0-13460 GCA_038216775.1 Chitinophagales bacterium | reverse complement strand
GCAAGGAACGCCAGCGAGTGTGCTGATGGTTACCCTGTGGTAATACGTAGTTACCGCTAAGCCTGCCGGAGCATCATAAGTTGCTGCTGTTGCACCCCCTATTGGACTAAAGCCTGCAGCGCAACTTGTTGTGCTGCTTTCCCACTGATACGTCAATGCACCACTTCCGGTTGAAGCCACGGATTGTGTAAACAATGCAGGATCTCCGGTCAAACAGAACTGTTGGTCTATTGCAACCGTTCCGCCGGTTACGTTATTTATTGTTACCGTTATACAATTGCTGTTGGCTGTACAAGGCACTGCATTAAGCGTGCTTGTGGTTACCCTGCGGTAAAAAGTAGTTACTGCTAAACCTGACGGTGCATCATAAGTGATCCCTGTTGCGCCGCCAATATTGCCGAAGCCTGCTGCACAACTGGTGGTACTGCTCTGCCATTGATATGATAAGACACCGGTACCTGTTGAAGCTACCGTTTCTGTAAATGCTGCAGGATCACCTCCGGAACATATTGTTTGATCTGAACCGACTGTTCCACCTGTAACATCATTAACGAATACATTTATAGTTGCACAGGTTGTGGTATTGCATGTTCCTGTATAACGCACAAAATAAGTTGCATTAGCAACAAGGGCGGGAGTAGTAAAAGCATCCCCTGTAAATTCTAGCGTTCCACCGCAAGATCCGGTAAACCATTGGGTTACAGCCGCTGTTCCTTTGCTACCACCTGCTACAGTAATTGTTGTGGTAGCACCACTACAAACTGTTGTTGCTCCGGTTACGCCGGTTGGAGCAACTGAGGCGGTATTTACTGTAATGCTAGCCCTTGATGGAATAGTTTCACCAGTGGGTATATTATCTACCTGGGCATTTATGGTTGCAGTGCCGCCGGTTCCGTTCGATGTAAATAAAGCTGTTGCTGTTCCGGAAGCCTGTATAGTTCCCTGCTGACCTGAAAGCGTGCCTAGTGTTGTTGGCCCCCAGTTAACCGTCCTTCCGATTAACGTGGATAGATTAGCCGTGGATATTGCTTCATTAGAAGAGTTCGAAAGAAAACTGGTTGTAATAGTTGACGTATTAGTTGGAACACTTGCTGCTGTATTACAAATAGTAGATGGCGAGGCAGTGGTTTTTAGCTGGAGCCATTTAGATATGTCCTGAGTTCCCACGCCACCCGGGCCTTTTACAGCCCTATCGCATGTGCCTGCAACGCCCGGACCGGCATTATAACCTCACCAGTTATTGGTTGCATCTACATTTCCCTGGCTGCCACCGCTTTGGCCTAAGCCGCTGCTACCGTCTGCTGCAGTTGTTGTATTACCAACAATGCGGTTATAGTGAACCTGCCAGGTGTTACCAACATCAAATGAATTGGTAAGGTAAATGGCACCACCCCCATTTGTTAGCCCGGTAGAAGAATTACCCGTAAACGTGTTGTTATTTACTGTTACAGCAAGCGTAACACCCCCTACAAGCCTGCCTTGTGCCGATATAGCTAATGCACCACCATCTCCTACACCTGCACCCGTTGTAGAGTTACCGGTAAAAGTTGAATTGGTAATGGTACAAACACCATTACCTGCACTGAGCAGGTTTTCAAGAAAATATCTTACCGCACCGCCCTCGCCTTTTGGCACTGTATTATTTATAAACTGACAATTATTTATAATTAAAGAGCCACCGCCGTTAAACTCTACAGCGCCACCGGAATTTGTACCGCCGGTATTAATTGCAGTTGGGCTGATTGCATTATTTTGAAATATGCAATTTGTGAGGGTTAAACTACAATTAGGCCCGCCACCAGCAAGTATAGCACCACCTCCATATATATCTGATGTTTCCAAACCACCCTGGAAAGTAAGGCCACTGATTGATGTGACCATACCGTCGAATGCACCAGTGGTACCTACAAGCAAAATACGATCCTGCAGTGTAGCAGTCATATTAATAATGGTAGTGGCAGCACCAGCACCTGTAATAGTAATGTTTTCTACTTTATCGTTCAGCGTAATCATCCCCAGCGTAAGGTTGTAAGTACCTGCAACTGACAGATTGATTGTATGTGCACCTCCTACTGCATTTGCAGCTTCCAATGCAGAACGGAATGATATTTTACCAGCGGCATCAAGTCCGGTTCCGGCACCTGGTGTAACGGCATGCGAATCGGTAAATATGTTAACATTAAATGTAGTAGCCGACGCTGAAAACGTCATAACTATTCCAAAAATAAAAGAAAGAAATGCTTTGAATGTTTTAGGGAAAACAGATTTTCTTTTTGAGGTGGTGTCAAAGTGCATCATATAGTTGCTTTTAAAATTATATTTTCATAATTATAAATTCTGATGGCCGGAACATATAATATTCAGACCATCAGAATAACGGAAATAATTCATTTTTTTATTATCGTCACAACCGATAATAACTTAATTTCTTGCCGGAAAAACCCCCTGCAATGCAATACAAAAAGTTACAGTCAGGTACGGCATTAAATTATTATGAGGCAGGCTACCGCCGGAAACTGCTAAAGCCTGAAGACTCATAGGCTGCGCTGTACCCTGTGCATTTGCCATAAAATTAGGAGCTGGCCGGCCACCGGGGTTTCCCCAATCCAACCCTGTTGGCACTGCGTTATTACCACCTGTATTTGCATTGGCTGCATGGTTGTGGCCTGGCATCTCTGATGCAAGCAAAGTTACCGATTGCGAACCACCAACTTCCCCAACAAAACGCTGCGATAAGCCCGAGCCACCACTGCTACCAGCGTGCAATGCGGCTGAAGCTTGCAAATTAGGAAGGCCAAAGGTACTTCGTCCATCGCCACCATAATTTGTACCTAATAAAGAGAAAAGAGCTGTATTCTGAGATATAGGCAATAACTGCCCATCGCAGGTTGCCCAACCACGTGGGGCAAAATTGAACCCGAACATTCTTACTTCTGCTACAAAAGGATCTGCCATTATTATTAATTTAAAAATTTAAAAATGATTTTTAATTTCTTGAAGGAAATATTCCCACTAAAGCTATACACATGTTTAATACCAGGTAGGGCGACATATTATTATGAGGCAGACTACCTCCTGCGTTTGATACGCAAGCGGGATTCATTGCTGTATTGGGTGCTGTTGCATACGGTTTAAAACCTGTGTTACTTGCCCAAAAATTATTAAGTGGTGTTGCAGCATTTGCCGTTGTTGATGCACCAATCGCCTGGTGTGTGTGAGCCGGCATTTCGGGAATGCTGAGTGTATGAGCTGCTTCTCCACCTACCTGCCCCTGAACAAACCCGTTGCCATAATACATGGGCACCCGCCCCTGTAAATTAGGAAGCCCAAAATTGGTTGTCCCATTTCCACCGTAAGTTGTACCTAATAGTGAAAAAAGTGCCTGATTTTGGTTTATTGGTAATAATTGACCGTTACACATTGCCCATCCCCTTGGGGCAAAATTGAAAGAAAATATATTTAATTGTCCTAAAAATGGTTCTATTGACATAAATCTTTATTTTAAAAATTAGAAAATTAGTTTGGACTTGGAAATACTCCAAACAAAGAAATAATATAGTTTAATGCCTGAAAAGGAATCATATTATCGTGCGGCTGACTACCTCCAGCAGGTTGAATAGATGCAGCATTCATAGCAGCATTAGTTGGCGGAGCAGCATACGGAGTTGCACCGGTTGCAGCTGCCCAAACTGCATTGCCTGGCGAATCAAGCCCGCCTGTGCTATTAGCCTGTGGCGTATGACTGTGAACGGGTAATTGCTGGGTTGTTACTGTTACACTTTCGGTACCTCCCGACTGGGCAAGCACAAATCCAGACCCTTGGTGTATTGGAACACGGCTGCGGAGATCCGGCAGTGCAAAAGTAACTTGCCCGTCGCCCCCATAGGTAGTACCAATTAGGTTAAATAAAGTGTCGTTTTCTGCAATTGCAACAATGGCCCCATCGCAAAAAGCCCATCCATAGGGGGGAAAGTTACCTGCAAAGATTCGAATTTCTCCAACATAAGGTTGTGCCATAATGTAAATGGTTTAAAGGGTTAATTAGTTAAAATAATAGTTTGTCGGATAGTAGGTAGATTCAAAAGGAGAAAGGTGTTTAATCAGTTAGTTCTCTTATATTAAACAGAAATAGCTATAAATAAAATTAATAAACAGGCTTCGTGTCTGGTATAAGGTTATGAGGATAAAACTAATTTATAAATTTGATAAATGCAAGTTTTTTGTACCAATAAAACACAGAAATTCAAAAAACAGGTGAAAATACCTATACATACATATTCAGAAACTTACTGCCGGTACTGAATCCCAATAGTGTAATTGCTGATGCATGCATAAACCCTTCATCTGTATAAATATATGTAATGCGCAACCTGCTGTTATTTATCAGCGATATTAAAATGCCTTTATCGTCAATAGAGAGAATTGTTCCAGGCATTACATCTTCATTTCCTTCATATTCCGGCTCAACCTTTTCTGCGGATAACACCCGTATTATCTTATAATTAAGTTTTGTTACGGCTCCCTTATTCCATGGGTTACATGCGTTAATGAGCGCAATAATTTCCCCGGCATTCATGTCATCCCAATCAATAATTACATCATTATTAGTTTGTCTTGTAAAATACTGCGCTTTCGATTCATCCTGTGGTCTTGCAGGTATGGTAATATCCAGGCCAATCATTTTATTAACTGTACCTACCATTCTGGATGCGAGTTCTGAAAGTTTATTATTCAATAAACCGTAAGTGTCATTTAAATCTGTTTTAATCATTTCCTTTATTACAATATCCCCTGCATCAATCTGTTCCACTAATTTGTGGATGGTAACTCCTGCCTTTTCTTCCCTATTTTTAATTTGCTGAAATACAGGGTCTGCGCCACGGTATTCAGGCAACGGACCCGGGTGCACATTAAAAAAACCTTTGCTTACCATTGTGCAAACAGCTTCCGGAATTTTAAAGCTAAAGCTCATAACAAAAGCAACATTTATATTGTATTGCTTTATTATTTTTTGTAACACGCTTTGCAGCGTTTGCTTATTTAACTGTACTACCGGTACTTTTGTACCTGTCAGTAACAACGCCGTTTCCTCAATAAAATCAGTACAATGCTCAGGAATAACAATAACGGCAAGCTGCTTGTGAAAAATCATGTCACGCATTGCAGGAATTGCAAAACGGCTGCTGCATAATAAAGCTACTTTTAACTCACTCATAAATTATATTAATAACAGAGATAGGTATTCTTCCAGCCTGAAGCTGAAGCTTCTGTAGGCAGTTGTATGTATTGCTGCCATTCATCTTCAGAAAATAATACACTTTCATATTCGGGGAATGATTGCCCTGATTTGATGTTGCATTTTACAAAAGGCGCAGTAAAATAATTGGTTTGTATATCGAGTTTTAAATTTCCCCTGGGGCTATTTAAAACTTTTTCAGTAATGGCTGAAGTAACTGCTTCTGTGTTATTATATGCCTGTTCTGCATTTAATAAAATCTGTTCCAGAATGATGGCTGCTTCCCAACCCAAAAGAGAAAAAATTGTAGCTTCTTTTTGCGTTTCGGCCAGGTAAAAATCTTTGAAATCAGTATTTGCTTTTTCTGTTGAAGCTGACAGCCATGGTATATAACCCTTTACGGAAAACACACTCTCTTTTTTATTTTCTGTAAGGGCATCATTTTCGAGCATCATTGGCGAAACAAAAAGCTTCAGCCCAAGGTCTGTGTCGGCATTCTTTAACTGCTTGTAAACAGCAACGGCGTATTCTGAATTATTCAAACAAAGGAGGTTGTTAGCTAAATCATCAGTTTTTAAAAAATCCGTAAGTATTTTAATATCATGAACCTCACCGGGCAGCTGCCTGTTAATAAAATTATAGCATATTTCACCTCCATTGTGAATGTAACTATTTACCATCGTTGATGTATGCCCGTAGCCGCAATCGTAAAAATTTGATACCAGCACCCCCTTACCTGCTATTTCTTCTGCAGCCATAGCACCTGTTAACCAGCAAAGAAATGCATGTTGCAGTGTAAGAAAAAAGAAATTAGGTTGCGCAACCCAGTTCTCGGGAACATTTGCTCCGGGATTAACCACCAGCATTACTTTACCTGAGGATTGCAGCAGTGGCTGCAGCAGTTCAATTACTTTCAAATCAATAAATCCAACCACAATATCTACCTCTTCAAGTAATAACAACTTCTCCGTTTTTTCATACACTTCTTTTTCTAAAGCTCCATAGCCCACGCTTTCAGAAAACAGTTTAACCCGGTCGCTGATACCTTGCTTTTTAAAATAAGTTTTAATCCCGTCTAAAAATTCTTTTGCTATTTGGGGATAAGCGCCTGACCGCGGATAAAGAATACCGATATTCATTTTGAGAAAAGGTTAAATGTTAGTGGGTTAGACACTGAAATTAAAGAAAATTATTTTCTCAGCATTTATTTTGTAAAAAAGCTTTGCCCGTTAAATATACTTATCTAAAAAATTAATCGCAGAGCCATTTAATCATATACGGGTAAGGTTTTACACCCAAAATTTTTGCATTCTTTTCGTCTGCAGTGAGCCCTATCCATTGCAACATGGGTAACCCAAAATATTTTTTATTGCCAAATGCTTCTGCAATATATGCACCTCCTGCTTTATAGCCACCATCATGAAACACAAAATACGGATCAATATCAAGCTGAATGCATGCTGCATAAGACCAGGCGATTGCCATCATTTCCTCTGCTTCATTATTTTCCCTTCTTTCAATAGCTTTTGCTGTGAGCGAAGATCTTTCCGCAGTTGGTACAACTGCAATATGCCCTGCTTCGTGCAGTATGTCGCCAGGATATTTAAGCCTCTGCATGTCTATGACAATAGAGCCATTTTCAATTGAAAGGCCGGGAAGAAAAGTTGAAGCAGGCAATTCGTCATAAGATGTTTTTATACCAATTAATTCTATAAAGTCAACACATTTGTTGAGTATTTGTGCGCTGCCACCTCTTATGTCATTTTCATATTCAGTAATATTTTTTATCATAAAACATTTCTATTATTTTTATTTGAAAGTGAATATACTTTAAAAGCTGTAAGATCGTTTTAATAATACTTATATACGCATAATTTGATATTAAATTAAACTGAAAAAATATATAAATAAACCAGCGTTTCTGCTTAAACGTTTTTTATTTGTATTATAATTTTACAAATTGTACATTGTACCTTACAAACTTCAACCAAAAACAACTGTTTCAATGAATACTAGAAGAAAATTTTTATTGCAGGGCAGTTTGGCTACTGCTGCTCTTGCAATTGGCAATTCTTTCGAAAGCCTTGCCAACACAGCATCTCCACTTACCGGATTTTCGTTTAACAACAAAAAAATTGTTCTTTTACATACATCAGATGCCAATACCCGGCATCTAAATCATACCATTAACCAGATTAAAGCTGTTAAGAAAAATGCTGACAATATGTTGCTTATTCATGCAGGTGACGCAGGCAGTTTAACATCTACAGGTGTAAAGCATGATGTTACTGCACAATGCGATAATTTAGCACCGGGCCTTAACAACAGTTATCAAATAATACACAAAGGTGCTATTAAGATTGGCGTTATTAAAACAGCACTTATTGAGCAGGATATTATTGGCAGCATAAATGCCTTGAGCAAAAAGTTAAAAGAAGAAAAGAACTGTCAATTGGTTGTTTGCCTTTCTCATGCAGGATATAAAAACACCGATACATTTGATGATTTAACATTAGCTGAAAAATCAACTAATCTTGATATTATCATTAGCGGGCATCCTTCTAATTTTAAAAGTATGCCTGTTATTAAGCACAACAGTAATAATGAAGAAGTTATTATCAACTCCGGCTCCAACAATGGATTTGGATTAGGCAACATTGAAATTAGTTTCGACAAAAACGATAAAAAATATTCCATAGATTTCAATAACCTGCTGAAACGTTCTTCAGCAAACAGCTAAAATATAATTTTGCATATTTGCGATTATGAGCAAGCCTGTTTATGTTTTAGGCACTGGTCTTAGTCATGATGGTTCGTCCTGTCTGCTAAAAGACGGAAAGGTAATTGTGGCAATAGAAAAAGAACGCATCTCCCGAAAAAAACACGATGGTGGCAACGACTGGTTAACAGTTGACTATTGCCTGAAAGCTGCCGGTATAACTGTAAATGATTTATCGTTAGTTGTACAATGTGCGAATTTTGAAAAAGACGAAATACAAAAAGATAATTATCGTGGTAAACGAATTTTCAATGCAGCATGTTCTGTTCCTTTTGTAAACATTTCTCATCACCTGGCACATGCATGGAGTGCAGTTGGTACCAGTCCATTTGCGGAATGCAATGTTATGGTAATTGACGGATGCGGAAGTTTTTATAACCAGTGTGATGATTTAAATGGCGCTTATATTCCGCAAGATATTAAAAGTACCCATGCAGCTTTTAATGAAAAAGACAGTTTTTATTTCTTTGATGGTAAAAAATTGAACCCTCTCTTTAAAGATTTTTCTCCACAGTTTCAAAATCATAAACCGGTTGAAGTGTTTTTACCAACCACGGCCCACTCTATCGGCGGGTTGTATGCCATGGCCGCAAACTATTGCTTTGGCAGTTTTGAAGATGCCGGCAAATTAATGGGCCTTGCTCCTTATGGAAAAAAGGGAGTTTACAAAGCTGCGCTTTACAAACTTGAGCATGGGCGGGTTTGGGTTGAAGAAAAAAATATACAACAATATTTTACAAACCCTGCTGACCCTGTTTTAAAACCATTTAATGAGCATTTTCAATATTATGCAGACATAGCCAGATGGGTGCAGGATGAAACCGAGCGGGCCTTGCTTCATATTTTTGAGCAGCGGCTTACCATGCATCCTCATGCTAACTTATGTTATGCCGGAGGCGTAGCACTTAATGCAGTAAGTAACACAAGGATCATTCAGCAACTTAACCTTAATAATTTTTACATTGAACCGGCAGCCGGTGATAACGGCCTTGCTTTGGGTTGTGCTTTTTATGGCTGGATACATGTGTTACAAAAAGAAAAAATTAAACACAGCGGCTCAACTTTTTTTGGTAAAGAATACACAGAAGAAGAAACCGCATCTGCCATTAAAAGTATTGTAAACAATCATCCGGATAAGCACATTGTTTATACAAAAGATGATGATTTTATTTCAGCAACAGTAAGTTTGTTGATGCAACAAAAAACAATTGCCTGGTTTCAACTCGGCTCAGAATTTGGTCCACGGGCTTTAGGCCGCAGAAGTATTATTGCCGACCCAAGAATCAACAACATTAAAGACACAATAAATAACCGCATAAAACTCAGGGAAGATTTTCGCCCTTTTGCACCTGCTGTTTTATTTGAAGATAAAGATGTGTATTTTGAACTGGGACTTGAAAGCCCATACATGATATTGCTTGATAAAATAAAAGCTGAGTGGAAAGAAAAAATGCCGGGCATTGTTCATGTAGATGGTACATGCAGGGTGCAAACAGTGAAAGATGGTAGCGAACCATTTTATAAATTACTTACAGAATGGAAAAAGAAAACCGGTATTTCTGTTTTACTGAATACTTCTTTTAATAAAAAAGGAATGCCCATTGTAGAAACACCGGCAGATGCCTTGAATTTTTTTATGGAGAGTGAATTAGATGCATTGGTAATGAATAACTTTATCATCAGCAAACAACCTTTATGATCAAATACATTCAATTGCCGTATTACTTTGATGCAAAATTAATGCAGCAGGAAATTCAGCAATTAGATGACAGCATGTGGAAGCTGCATTACCAAACGCTACATTATGAAGGCGACTGGAGTGCGCTTCCGCTGCGGAGTGTTAATGGCAGCGCAGACAACATTATTGTTTCGCCATTGCCAAATGTGGAATACAGCAATACTATTTTTTTACAGCAATGCCCTTATCTCAAAAACGTTTTACAAAATTTTAAATGCCCGTTGCAAACAGTTCGCTTACTTAAATTAAATGCAGGTGCCGTTATTAAAGAGCATCGTGACATTGAATTAAATTTTGAAAAAGGAGAAATACGCCTGCATATTCCTGTGGTAACAGACGAAGCCGTTGAATTTTATCTTGATGCTGAAAGAATAAATTTAAAAGAAGGCGAATGCTGGTATATGAATTTTAATTTACCGCACCGCATAAGCAATAAAAGTAAAGTTAACCGCATACATCTTGTAATTGACGCAAAAGTAAATGACTGGGTTAAAACTGTTTTTGCAGGTGATGATATCATTATAAAAAAAGAAATTGAAGATACCATTAATGAACCCGATTCCGAAACCAAAAAACTTATGATTACCCGTTTCAGGCAGATGAATACAGAAACAGCCAATAAACTGGCCGACAAACTGGAAGCTGAATTACAATCTAAAATTTCAGGATAAGATAAATGAGATATCGGTTTTAAATTTCTACATCGAAATCTGAAAACCCGGATCAGTTCCCAAATTATAGGTAGCCCTGAATACTGCAGGCCATTTTTTAATTGATTTCAAATCCATCACCAGGTATGGCATCGTAAGGCCGCTGCTCTGTCCGTATAAAATCCAATTGTTTTTATATACCTGAATATTGGTAAGCAATGCTACATGTGAGTATTGTTTATGTTGTTCAGGTATAAAAAATTCCACCTCATCTGCAAATATTGGTATTCCCTTTTTATTTTGTTTTATCAGCAACGCAGTTTGCGCATTATACTCAAGCAATGTTTTTATTGTTTTTGTTTCCTGTTTATTATCAGCATCAATATTTATTAATGCTGCACTTACCTGTATCATTTGCGGAATAAGCAAAACATTTTTGTTGCATTGACTTATAAGGTTAGCACAAATCATTACCTGTGGTTCTGTTCTTAATGCCTGCAGCATAGTTTCAGAAACAATAATATCGGGTGCATATCCGGATGGTAACTGATAATCTGATGCATCGGCTTCAATAATATCAGTAACATACTTTTCAATATCCAATTGCTTTACAGTTGCCCGTAAGTAAGCAATACTTTGTGGATTAATTTCAATTAGAAACATTTGCAATTGCAGTGGGGTAAACAGTGTTGTAAGCGGAGTAAGCAATGTTGCAAAAGGGCCTGTACCGGCATACAATACATTTATCGGCTTTCCGGGGCTATCAAGAATTGCATCTTCAATTGCTTCTTTTAAAGATTTGAGAAAGACCCTGGTTCGTACTGCATCAATAATGCAGGCAGCCGCATCTACAGTTCCCAATGCTACGCCGTAAGGAGTTTTTATACCATTGGTCTCCATTGTTTTTGCATCGGCCATTCCGCTAACTTTATAAAATAAATTTTGAAGTGTCTGGCATGACTCAATTAAGTTTTTTTCTTCCTGTTCAGTTGAAATTATTTCTTCAGTAATCTTTTTTAAGTTAGCAATATTGGCGATGATGCTCATTAGTTGTTACGTATTTTCTTTGTTATTTATCCTCTGGAATAATTTTCATCTGCAATGATAAGGTTTCTTATTTTTACTGTATGAAATTTCAATTATGGACCATCGGAAAAAATAATGAGCCTTTTGTAAAAGAAGGCATAGAACTTTTTACAAAAAGAATTACCAACTACTACCCTATTGAATGGAACATTATATCCACGCCAAAAAATGCAGCGAGCCTTAGTGAAACAGATCTCAAGAAAAAAGAAGGAGAAATAATCATCAACCTTTTACAAAAAGAAGATTACCTGGTGCTGCTTGATGAAAGAGGCAAACAATTAAGCAGCGAAGAACTTGCAGGTTTTATTCAGCAACGGGCAAATGAAAGCATAAAAAATATTGTGTTTTTAATTGGTGGTGCATTCGGCGTAAGCGAAGAAGTAAAAAAACGGGCAAATTACCAATGGGCATTATCTAAACTTGTTTTTCCGCATCAACTGGTACGGTTGATTTTAGCGGAGCAAATATACCGGGCATGCAGCATTAACCGCAACGAAAAATATCATCACAGTTAATTATTACCTCTAATTGTATTCCGAAACTGCTTCGCAGTTTTTTTCGCCACTGATACTTCGACAAGCTCAGTACACAGATTTACACGCATTTGTTTTTTAATTCTGTCTGCGGCAGATTTTGATTTGCCACAGAGGCACAGAAGCACAGAAGCACAGAAAATACATTTTCGATTCTTCAATTCCGTGCTTCTGCGCCTCCGCGGCAACAAATATTTGCAAAGCAAATAAAAAATCCGTGCTAATCCGTGCAATCTTTGGCAAACAAAAAAAAGCCCCGCAAAATAAATTGCAGGGCTTTAGCTGATAGTGTACGGATTAATTTACTGCTTAATCAGCTTCTCTACTATTGTTGCGTCATCTGTTTTAATATGAAGCATATAAGGTGCACTTTGCAACTTATCAAGATCATTAATGGTAAACCAGTTAAAGCCTTTTAACCCTTTAACAGATTTGCTAAATACAACCCTTCCATTAATATCGATAAACCTGAAATCTACCGGGGTATTATGTGTAAGCGTTAAATACACATCAATTTTACCGGTGAAAGGGTTGGGCGCAACTTTTGTTACCAGTTGTACGCTATTTTCAATTCGAATTATTACAATGTTGCTGTATTCAAAAGTTCCATCAATATCAACAATTTTCAGCCTGTAATAAGTTATAGGCTTAAGCGGTTGGTTATCAACCAGGTCGTAACTGGTTGCGCTGCTGCTGTTTCCTCTGGCGCCAACTGTTGTCATTTTTTCAAAAGTTTGCCCATCTGAGCTGCGCTCTACTTCAAAATGTTTTGTGTTGTACTCACTGGCAGTAACCCAATTTAAATCAACCTTAGTGCCATTTAATCTGCCGATAAAGGTAATTAACTTAACAGGCAAGGTAAAATTCCAGTTTATTGTAACCGTTGCTGGTGTAGGGTCATACAATCCTGCAGCATCTCTGGAAGCATATGTGAACGTACTTGTATGTGCTATATCGCTCGGGTCAATTAAAAACAAAGCCGGATTAAAGTTGGTGATTATAGTATTTGTTGATACTAAGGCTCCGTTGTAAAATAATACTGCGTTATCGGGCACACTGGTAATCATATATGTTTTACCGTTGCCCAAGAGACCATCTTCAGGGTCGGAGCCGGTAAGCCCCGGAATGGCATATTGAATACCTGGATTATTTGCCGAGTAGCTAGCACTCTTGTCATCCGAATCGGGCAATCTTTCAATACCAAAATTTAAGCCGCTGATATTTACCGTTCCGGTTTTAACTGCAATTCCAACAATTGGCGAACCTGCACTGTTGCCAGTACCTGCGGTATTGTTAATACCATAGCAGTCGCCGGTTGGTAGCCAACCAGCTGGTAAAGCCACATCTGCAGGAGCGCCATCGCCTACATTTAAACTGGTAGTAGATAAACGGAGTGTAAAATTAGTAAGTATGTCAACAGTAGGGAAAGAGAATGTAC
>JBBQPX010000029.1:0-13787 GCA_038216775.1 Chitinophagales bacterium | reverse complement strand
CAGGATTTTTACAACAAATGAATTTTAAGAAATGATAGCAGATACTTTTATAAAAAGACCTGTAACGGCGATAGTTATATCTATTGTAATTGTGCTGGTTGGGTTAATTGCTATGGGAACTTTGCCCATTGCCCAGTATCCAGATATTACACCGCCTACAGTTACCATATCAGGTAATTTTACAGGTGCCGATGCGCAAACAGTTGAGCAAACAACAACTACTGCAATTGAAACGCAGGTAAATGGTGCACCGGGCATGACGTACATGTCCAGCAATAGTACATCAAGCGGGCAAAGTTCTATTAATGTGAATTTTGAAATTGGTACCGATGTAAACAATGCGGCGGTGGAAGTACAGAACCGTGTAAGTATTGCCCAGCCCAGCTTGCCAGATGCAGTGAAGCGTTTAGGGTTAACAGTTCGTAAGCGTAACCCCAGCATAATGGTGGCATTGGCAATGTATTCACCAAATGGAACGCATGATGCAACCTTTATTGGCAACTATGCAAATATTTATGTGAAGGATGCATTGCAGCGTGTAAAAGGCGTGGGTGATATTGTATCCCGTGCAGATGATTTTGGTATGCGTATCTGGCTCGACCCGGAAAAACTTGCCAATCTCGGAATGACAACAACAGATATCACTTCTGCTTTAACCGAACAAAATCTGCAGGTTGCAGCGGGGACAATTGGAGGTAACCCGCAACCGTCTGTACAAACATTTGAATATAGTGTACTCACAAACAGCCGCATAAATACTAAGGAGCAGTTCGAAAATATTATCGTTCGTACGGTCCCGTCAACCGGAACTATTGTTTACCTGAAAGATGTTGCACGAGTTGAACTTGGAAAATTTGATTATGGTTCTAATGCTTTTGTAAATGGAAAGCCTGCAGCGTTTGTTTTGATATATCAGGCTCCGGGTGCCAATGCATTATCAACTTTTGAAGGTATCAACAAAGCGTTAACGGAGTTGAAGAAAACATTTCCAAAAGATATTGATTATTTGATGCCACTTGAGACGGTAACCGTGGTAAAAGTTTCAATTGCAGAAGTTGTTGAAACCTTGATTATTGCTTTGCTGCTCGTTGTGTTTGTGGTATTCCTTTTCTTGCAGAATTGGAGAGCAACACTGATACCTGTTTTGGCAATACCTGTTTCTTTAATTGGAACGTTTATCTTTTTTCTTCCTTTTGGTTTTACCATTAATACACTAACGCTTTTTGCGTTTGTATTGGCAATTGGTATTGTGGTGGATGATGCAATTGTGGTGGTGGAAGCTGTGCAGCATTATATTGACCACGAAAAAATATCTGCAAAGGAAGCTACTAAAAAAGCGATGAAAGATATATCAGGCCCGGTTATCGCTATCGCATTAATATTGGCTGCTGTGTTTGTTCCTGTCGGATTTATACCTGGTATTGTAGGTCGTTTGTATCAACAGTTTGCCATAACAATTGCCGTGTCGGTAATAATATCTGCTTTTGTGGCCTTGTCGCTTACGCCTGCATTATGTTCCATTATGCTTAAACCATCGAAAGAAGAAGGAGATAAAAAGAATGCCATTGAAAAGTTTTTTGCGTGGTTTAACCGTGGTTTTAGCAGAATCAATCGCACTTACACAAGAGGTGTTGGTAAATGGATACGTGCGACGCCGATGGTTTTAATTATGTTGATTTGTTTATTCGTAGGAATGTTTTTTCTGTTCCAGAGTAAACCATCAGGATTTATTCCTTCGGAAGATGAAGGCCGCTTATTTGTAACCTACGAAATGCAGGAAGCCGCATCAACCAATCGCAGTAAAGCAATGCTGCTTGAAATTCAAAAAAGATTAATTAAAATCCCAGGTGTTAAAACAGTGGGAGGACTTGCAGGATTGAACATTATCAGCTTCTCCAATAAATCAAATGCAGGTACAATTTTCGTTTTGCTTAAACCTTGGGAAGAGCGTAAGAGTAAAGACCTGCATGCAAAAAATATTATGGTGCAAATACAAAAAGCAACTGCTGATATAAAGGAAGCAAGAGTGCTTGCTATTGCGCCACCCGCCATTCCGGGCCTTGGTGCTACATCTGGTTTTACTTTTGAGTTGCAGCAAACTACGAGTACAGATGATATTAAAGTATTTGACGGCGTAGCTCAAAAATTTCTTGGTGCATTGAGGCAACGCCCCGAAATAGGTGCAGCTTTCACATTTTTTACAACTAAAACACCGAGTTACCAGTTAGATGTAGATAAAGAAAAAGCAAAATTATTGGGTGTTTCTGTTTCAGATGTTTATGGTACGATGTCAACCTTGTTGGGTAGCAGTTATGTAAACGATTTTAATTTATACGGCAGAAATTTCCGTGTAGTTGCGCAGGCTGATAGCAGTTTCCGTTCTTCCATAACAGAGTTGAATAAATATTATGTACGCAACAGCCAGGGCGGAATGGTGCCGCTTGGCTCTCTTATTACAACAAAAATTGTAGAGAGTCCTTCGTTAATTTCTCACTACAATATTTACAGGTCTATTGAAATAAACGGTTCGCCTAAACCAGGTTACAGCAGCGGGCAAGCCATTGAGGCATTAAAGGAAGTTGCTGCGCAAACATTACCTGCAGGTTATGGGTACGAATTTTCAGGTCTTAGCCGTGAGGAAGTAAGTGCAGGAAGCAGCTCCACCATGATTTTCGGAATTTCAATAATTTTCGTGTTTCTTTTCCTTGCTGCATTGTATGAGAGTTGGTCCGTGCCTTTCTCTGTTTTATTTGCAGTGCCGATTGGAGCGTTTGGTTCCATACTTACCCTAACATTAATACCAAGCATCAGTAATAATATATATGCCCAAATTGGTTTAATTACGCTGATTGGTCTTGCTGCAAAAAATGCCATTTTGATTGTGGAGTTTGCCAAGGAAAGGGTGGACCGGGGTGTTGATATAATTGCAGCAACCTTGCAGGCGGTTGACCTTCGTTTACGTCCGATAATAATGACATCGCTTGCTTTTATACTGGGAGTTTTACCTTTGGCATTTGCAAGTGGTGCGGCAGCAGAATCCCGTAGAACTATTGGCTGGACAGTATTTGGAGGAATGCTGGCCGCAACTACACTGGCTATATTTGTGGTGCCTGTTTTGTTTGTGCTGATAACCAAAATTTCTTACAGAGGAAAATTAAAACGTTTAAATGCTGAAAAGGAAGAAGAAGAAAAAGTGGATAGGATTATAATTGAAAAGGGACGGTAGTTTTGTTTTATGCTTGATTAAAATACATACTTTTGATAAAGTATGATAAATCTAAAAACTTCAAATTATAAAAAGATACCGGCACAGTTTTTACTCGCCGGTATTTTAATTTTTAGTTTTATTGCTGTAGCAGGTTACAAAATAGGCTTTTCAAATTCATGTCCTAAGGCTACGCAAACGATTCTGTCCACTGATAAAAAAAAGGATTTTCTTTCGACAACAGGCCTTTATAAAGTTTGTCTAATTCCGAAAATAATTTCAGTATGTGCTTCTTCACGTCAGCAGTATTATGTGCTGAAGGCACTTCAAATGAAACAAGAGATAGAAATAAAATTCCACTCTCTTGTGAAAGAACTGTTTTCATTTAAGAAGTTGAATTGCTTTCAACAAACCTACATATTTCCTCGCATTTCATTCAACGACGAGTTGCCTTTATCCGTTTAACAATTCCCAACCGGCAGTTTATTGCCATTAAACTTTTTAAATAACTAATACAGCGTAGCTGTATATTAAATGTTTACTTACGTGAAGCATTTTAAAACTGTATTCCGAATTTTACGGCTGATATTATTTGCTTGTATGTTTTCAGTTTGTATGTTGCTCGGCGTTGTTCCAATTATTCCAAAAGGAAAAGAGCAACCTGAAATTGAAATAAAAATAACAGAGGAGGAAACTATTGAAACCGAAAGTGAAGACAGGCAAAATGCTTTATAAGCTCATCGCATTATAAATAGCTTCCTGAATATTTGTACGAACATTCATCCTCAACAATTTTGTATTCTCTCCGCCATCAGGATTAACCCTGTTACTCAAGAAAATAAAAACAAGATTGTATTCAGGGTCTGCCCAAACGCAAGTGCCGGTGTAACCTGTATGCCCAAATGTTTGCGGAGATGCTGATAGGCATGGGTAAGGGTCTTTTCTTTTATTGTTATCTTTTTCAGGTTTATCAAAACCATAGCCACGCCTGCTGATGTAGCTGTGATAGGTTGTAAAAAGGTCTACGGTTTCTTTACTAATATATCTCTTGTTATTTATTACGCCACCATTCACAAGCATCTGCATAATCATAGCAAGGTCATACGCATCGCTGTATAACCCTGCATGCCCTGCAACTTCACCAAACATAGCGGCACCGGGGTCGTGTACATCGCCACGTAATAATTGTTTGCGAAATTGTTTTTCATTTTCAGTCGGTATAATTCTTTCCAAAGGAAAACGGTCAAGGGGTTTAAAGCCTGTTGTTGTTAAACTCATCGGCTTATAAAATGTTTTAGCAGCAAATTCATTTAAAGGCATGCCGCTTAAAGTTTCTACTACCTTACCTAGAAAAATAAAATCATTATCGCTGTAAACATACCTGCCTGTTCGTCCAAGTGGACTTTCTAAAATGCGTTTGTACAAAGTGTCTCGCCAATCATTTCGCATGTACATTTTATCTGCTACTCTTATGCTGAAGGAGTCATTTTTTGCAGCAGCATAATATGTTGGGGAAGGCGTTCCATCAACTTCAAGTGTTTCTTTGTAAAAAGGAATATAGGCTACCAAACCTGCCTGGTGAAGTAAAATATTCTGGATGGTTAAATTTTCTTTGTTGGTGCCTTTAACCCACGGCAGGTAATCACCAAGCTTTTTTTTTAAATCAATTTTACCCTCATCGTATAAACGCATAATAGAAATGGTAGTAGCGCAAACTTTAGTTACCGAAGCCATATCATAAATTGATTCGAGTTTTACCGGTTCAACATTATCATAAGTGTAACTTCCATAAGCCTTATGGTACACAATTTTTCCATCTTTGGCAACCAATACCACTGCACCCGGCGTAGCGCCTTTAGCAATGGCATCTGCGGCAATAGAATCTATAACAGTAAGCTTACTTACATCAAGCTTACCTGTAATTTTTTTTGCTGAAAATGGAGCAGCATTAAAAGTTATACCTGTGCCATATTTAAACTGCGGACAAACGGTAACCGGTAATTTTCCTTTAGCAGGTAATTTTCCTTGGAGTAAATCAACAGCAGTGTTTTGTATGATGCTGTCGTCTTCGTAACAAACAATTAAATTTTTTGCATTACACCAGTTTTTAACCGCATAAGCATTACCAAAAACAAATGTAATAGCTTTTGTTTTTTGCTGCAGTTGAGAAGCTAGGCTTATAGCACCTTCACTTAAACCAAAATTATTTGCAGGCGAACGGCCAAAACTATGCAGGCCTATAACAACATCTTTATAGCTCTTTTTTAATTGAGCAACAAGTGCTGTAACTTTTGTTGCTGGCTGATTGTAATCGAAATATACAACATCGGCATTGTAATCAGCACGCATACGTTTTGCAAAAGCATTATCGCTGTTGTTGCCTATGCTAACATATACAACTTCTGGTTTATCGCTTAATTTTGGGGTCAACGGAAAAAAAGCAGGGTCAGTTTTTTTCAAAACAGTTATTGCATTTTCGGCAATTAGTTTACGCATGCTGCTCACTTCTCTGTTTAAATCGCTGGTGATATTTTGCGTATCAATAGGTTTTAAGTTAGAAAGTCCGTAATCGTATTTCGCTTTTAAAACTTTTTTGCAATGCAATGCAATATCATCCCAGCTTAGTTTTCCGGCAGCAATGGCTGCTTTAATTTTTGTGATAGATAGCGGTACATCTCCCGGCAAACAAAGCATATCGTTACCTGCAATCAGCGATTCAACAGACGCATCTCCGTTAGGAAAGAATTTTTTGACACCCTGCATTTCTAACGCATCGGTAAAGGTTAATCCTTGGTAACCTAAATCGTTACGCATTAAATCTGTTACATTTTTTTTAGATAAAGAAGTTGCCCTGTTGGCACTGCTATCAATGGCAGGAATGTATAAATGAGCAATCATAACACTGCCAACACCTGCATTAAATATCTGCCTGAAAGGATATAGCTCCAGATTTTCTAATTGAGGTAGAGTTTTATTTATCACCGGCAGGTCAAGATGAGAGTCAACAGAAACATCGCCATGGCCAGGGAAATGTTTGGCACAAGCCATCACGCCATTATCCTGCATGCCTTTCATATATTGAATACCAAAACTGGCCACTTTGTATTTATCTTCTCCAAAACTTCTATCATTAATAACAGGGTTGTTAGGATTATTATTTACATCAACCACAGGCGCAAAATTTACTTGTATGCCCGCACGCTTGCATTGTTCCGCTACAATTCTTCCATATTCATAAGCAATAGAAGAATCTTGCACAGCGCCGAGCATCATTTGTTTTGGTAAAGGAAGCACACTATCTGTCATGCGCATGCCCACGCCCCATTCCGCATCAATGGTAACCAACAAAGGTGTTTTTGCTATGCTCTGCAATCTGTTTACAATAGTTGCCTGCTGCACCGGGCTTCCCTGAAAAAGGCAGATGCTGCCCACATTATATTGCGTTATTAAATCGGCTACTTCCTTATCAAAAAAAGTGACAGTTTTCGTAGCGCTATTGATGGTGGAGAGCCGAACTACCATTAATTGAGCAATTTGCTCATCAGGCGTAAGTGTTTTAAAAACACTGTCAACCCATTTCTCTGCATTATTTTGTTGTGCAGAGGCGCCAACAGTTATAAAAAGAGATAATATTACCAGAATTTTACGCATACTTTTCTAAAAATTTTATAGTGCCGTGGATGTCCTATTTTTGTTGTTCTAAATTACAGGATTTTGCCCGATATCATACAATTATTGCCGGATAACATTGCAAACCAGATTGCGGCTGGTGAAGTTATTCAAAGACCTGCCAGTGCTGTAAAAGAGTTGCTGGAAAATGCTGTGGATGCCAGTGCAGATGAAATTAAATTAATTGTGAATGACGCAGGTAAAGCATTAATACAGGTTATTGATAATGGAAAGGGGATGAGTGAAACGGATGCAAGAATGGCTTTTGAGCGTCATGCTACTTCCAAAATAAAAAGTATTGAGGACCTTTTTAAGATAAAAACCATGGGTTTTCGGGGTGAAGCTTTGGCAAGTATTGCCGCAGTTGCACAGGTTGAATTAAAATCGAAAAGAGATGAAGATGAAATTGGCGTTTTTATAGAAATAGAAAACAGCCAGGTAGTAAAACAGGAACCCATTGCTGCGCCAACAGGCACCAGCATTGCCATGAAAAATCTTTTTTTTAATGTACCTGCCCGGCGTAATTTTTTGAAAAGCAACGCTGCGGAATTAAGGCATATTGTTGATGAGTTTATTCGTGTGGCCATGTCTTTTCCAGAAATTTTCTTTTCGTTTACAAGTAATGGTAGCGAGGTTTTTCATTTGGAGAAAGGCAGCATGAAGCAACGTATTGTGCAGATATTGGGTAACAGTTATGCTGCTAAACTCGTGCCTGTGCAAGAACAGACTGATTACATGAACATTTATGGTTTTGTAGGCAAGCCCGAAACTGCAAAAAAGACAAGAGGCGACCAATACTTTTTTGTGAACAACCGCTTTATTAAAAGCGCTTACCTCAACCATGCGGTGATGAATGCTTTTAGCGAAATGATTGCTAAGGACAGCTTTCCGATGTACACCTTGTTTATAGATTTAGACCCGGCACAGGTTGATATAAATGTGCATCCCACAAAACAAGAAATAAAATTTGAAGATGAGAGAATTGTGTACGCTTTTGTGCAGAGTGCCATTAAACATGCACTGGCACAGTTTAGCATTTCGCCCACATTAGATTTTGAACTGGATGCATCTATACAAAGTCTTGATGCAGTAAGCAAACCCTTTACAGAGGAAAGAAAATCTTCTGCTACAGCCTCCTCTTTATATAATACGTTTACTAAAAAAAATCAATCGCATTTTATTGAAAGCAAAAGTGAGTTGAAGCATTGGCGAGATTTTTACGAAAAGGACAAAACACAACCCGATAACTTCACACCACTGGGTCAACCCACAACTTTAATAACACAAAACCCGAAACCCGAAACACAAAACCTCTTACAACTGCACAACAGCTTTATCATTGTTCAAACTGATAAAGGCTATTACGTAGTAAATCAACAAAATGCACATGAACGTATTTTGTACGAGCGTTTTTCTTTGGCTGTTGAAGGCAAACCAATTGCAGTGCAGCAGAGTTTATTCCCTGCCACTATAGAATTAAATGCAGGCGATGCTGTACTGTTGAAAGAGTTGTTGCCGGATATGAATCATTTGGGATACCTGCTGGAACCTTTTGGCAACAACACTTTTGTGATACAAGGTACGCCTGCAGATGTAAGCAATAGCAATGAAAAAACAGCTATTGAAAAAATGCTGGAGCAATACAAGCATTTCAGCAGTGATTTAAAATACAGTAAACGGGAAAAACTTTTGCGTTCTATGGCTTTGCAACAATCAATTAAAGCGGGCACATTTTTAACCGAAAAAGAGTTAAAAGTTTTAATTGAAGATTTATTTAACTGCAGTACGCCCAATACAACTGCCAATGGAAAACCAACTTATCTCGAGTTTAAGAAAGATGAGTTGGATAAGTTGTTTGGAAGGTAACACATACACATCTCCTTTTAAAATTACTGCATAAAAAAAGCCTGTAACAGTAATGTTATAGGCTTCAACTTTAGATAAACCTATTAAAGCTTTTGAAATCTTGCATAACATACGTGGGTGCCATAAACAAAGCGTATTGTATATAGCCCGGCAGCAAGTGCAGCAATATTAAAGTTTACCACGTTGTTTCCGGTAAGGCCTTGCTGTGTTTTATCCAAAACAAGTATATTAACACTATTATAAACTGAAGCGTGAATTGATTCCGGCTGCGACAAATAAACATTGACTGCAACTGTATTTGTAGCAGGATTTGGAAATGCCTGTAATTGACAACCATTTGCTACTTGAGTAATTCGTATAGTATTACAAAACTCTTTCACACAACCTCCCACAATTATCGCTCTTAAACAAACCCTGTAATAGCCAGTATCCTGAAATAAATAGGCAGGATTATTTTGATGTAAAATAACTGAAGGTGTTGATGTAGTACCATTTAGTTTGGTAATGGTCCAGGTTTGGTCAAGTATAGGTAAAGTAGCGTTTGCGTAAAAATGGATATTATTTGGCACTGCAGGGTCTGCCTGATAACTATAGCCAACCTGAGAGGTATCGCAGTTTATCTGTAACTGCACATTTATCTCGTGGCTGGTTGTACTGGCACTGTTTGGCCCACGCAAAACTGTTAGGCAAGCAGTATAAACGCCCGGTTGTGCATAACGATGTATTGCAATCGGGTCGTGGCTTCCAGTGCCATCACCAAATGTCCAGGTGTATTGGTAGCTGGTATTAATGTAATCTGGAGTAAATTTATATTTCTGAATATCATTAACTGCCCTTTCAAAATGATATAAAGAAAGTTGAGTGCACGCTGGTGGTTGAGCAGGAACAATAACGGTATCGCATGTTTCTCTAACGCAATTTGTATTTGTGCCAAGATAAACACGGAGACAAACGCGATATGCTCCGGGTTGTACGTACTCATGAACCGCATTCCATGAAGTTGCAGAAGTGCCATCACCAAAAGACCAAACTGCAATAGCAGTTGCTGTTGGGGCAATGGTAAGATTGGTGAAGTAAACTTTTCGTTGGTTTGAAGAATCTAAACGCCAGGTAAAGTTTACAGCAAAATTGCACGGTTGTGTTACAACAATACTCTGACATATTTCTCTCACACAACCTGTGGCAGTAGTATTGTTATTTTTCTTAACTCGCAGGCAAACTGTAAATGTGCCGGCTGTTGTATAGTTATGAACAGGATTCGCAACCGTAGCATCACTTTGTAAACCGCTTAAAGATGTACCGTCGCCAAATGTCCAGCGGATAGAATCTGATGGGTTAATTGGTGTGCTTGTATTTGTAAAATTAACCTGTAGCGGATTAGAGGGATTTGGTTGGGATATAAAGTTCGCAACCAAATTACATGGCTGCGTAACAATAATAGTTTTGCAAATTTCTCTTACACAAGGTGCTGTGCCGGGCAGGGTAGCTCTTGCTATTCTAAGGCAAACCGTGTAAGTGCCGGCCGTAGTATACGTATGAACCGGATTCAGGCTTGTTGAAGAAGTTCCATCTCCAAATGTCCAGCGGATAGAATCTGAAGTAGCAAGATTTGTGCTTAAATTATGAAACTCAAAAGTAAGCGGATTTGTTTGTGCAATTGTCCAGTTAAAGTCTGCAACAATATTGCAGGGCTGCGTAACGGTAATTGTTTTGCAAATATATCTGGTACAAGGTGTTACTGTGGTAGATGGATATTTTTTAACTATCAGGCAAACATTGTATGAGCCCGGATTTGCGTAAGTATGCGTAGGGTTAGCTGCATAAGAACTTGTTCCATCACCAAAACTCCATATAGTGGAATCGGTATTAGATAACGGCACAGTTAAATTATGAAATTCTAAGGTTAATGGGTTTGCAGCAGCAACTGTCCAACTATAATCTACTACCAAATTACATGGTTGTGTAATAACAACAGTTTTGCAAATTTCTCTAACACATGGTGCTGCGCCGGCCGGTGTAGCCCTTGCTATTCTAAGGCAAACCGTATAAGTGCCCGCAGCGTTGTAAGTATGAACCGGATTCAGGCTTGTTGAAGATGTTCCATCTCCAAATGTCCATCGGATAGAATCTGAAGTAGCAAGATTTGTACTTAAATTATGAAACTCAAATGTAAGCGGATTTGTTTGTGCAATTGTCCAGTTAAAGTCAGCCACAATATTGCAGGGCTGCGTAACAGTAACCGTTTTGCAGGAATATCTTACGCAAGGCGTTGTTGTACCCGCTGAATATTTTTTAACTATCAGGCAAACATTGTACGTGCCGGGGTTTGCATACGTATGCGCAGGATTAGCAGCATAAGATGTTGTTCCATCTCCAAAATTCCAGATGGTGGAGTCGGTAGGTGACAGAGGCACAGTTAAATTATGAAACTCCAGCGTTAATGGATTTGCAGCAGCAACCGTCCAGCTATAATCTACCACAAGGTTGCAAGGCTCGGTAATTGTTACCAGCTTAGTAAAGCTTTGCGTACAAACGGGAACATTGTTTGGGTTTGTTCTTATTATGGTATGCACTACCGCATAAGAGCCTGGCAAAGTGTAGGTATGCGTTGGCGAAATAACATGATTCACTGGGCTGCCATCTCCAAAAGACCAGTTATGCTGCACAAATGGCGAATCATTTACAATTGCGGGGTTAAACTGTACAGAATAATTGGTAACGTACTGAACGGCAAAAGTAGCATCGCAATTTGGTACTGTTTGTGCTGTTGCTTTATATGTAAAGGCTGCAAGAGTGAGCCAAAGCAGGGTAAAAATTTTTTTCATAAAAATCGTTTGTTGGTTTAAGGATAAATAGACATTGGGTTGCCAAAGTTAGACACTACCTGATTAAAGTTTGTTGCCTGCTGAAAAAAATATTTTCAATATTTATTACGGATGTCTTCTAAAAACAGTTCAACAGCCTTGCGTACGGGCGTAGCTCCGGTGATGTAGTTATTGGCCAAAACAGAGAAAATGAGCAGTTTTCCGCTTTTAGTGATTAAAAAACCACTTAAAGCACAGTTATTACTAAGAGTGCCCGTTTTGGCGTAAATAAAGCCGCTGTCTTTTTTATAATAAGATTTTAGAGTGCCTTCGCCGCCTGTCGCCAGAATGTTTTTCAGGCGTTCCCAGCCAAATTCGTTTTTTGTTTTATTGAGGATATATACGAAGGACTCTGGCGTAAACAGATTATACCTGCTCAAGCCGCAACCATCAACCCATTTTGGTTTTTGTGGCACATCTTTTAAATCTGATTTTAATAAGGTGTCAATTATGGCTTCATCGCTCATGTAACCTAAATGTTCGTTACTAACCATAAGCAAAGTTTGCTCCGCAAAGAAGTTATCGCTGCGGTGCATCATGGGTTTAAAGAGAGAATCGGATGGTTGGGAGTGGATGATTAGATTTCCAGGTTTATCGAATGCATTAAAATCAAACCCGACCTTTATTTTCAGCGTATCCTCCAGTAATCCATAAATGTCTATAGGAGTTGGTCTGAATGGAACTTCTTTGTATTTATCACCTCCATTAATAAATAAAAAATGATTATCCTCAAACCCTTTTATAACCTCAAAACCAGTCTTTAGTTTTTCCATCACAGCAGTTTGTTTCTGATAAAAAGTAGGGTAAATATTAATGCTATCTTGGGTTACCCATTTTGCTGTGATAACATTTCCATATACCGGAAAACTGCTTCTTTGAGCCATATAGCTTTCTTTGAAATCATTCCAGGCCCATCCATTTCCTAAAAACTCTTTGTAATTAAAAGATTCAGATACGTAAATATTTTTTTGTGATTTTAAAAACTTCAACGCAGGCTGATTTTTGAATTCCGAGAGTAAAAAAGTGGGATCGCCAGATGGTTCAATTATAATTGAATCTCCTTTCAATTGATACCTCAATCCCACCAAACTATCGCCTAAATATTTCATGCCGGCATACAACGTAAACAACTTTGTGTTGCTCGCAGGTATAAAATATTTATCCGCATTGTAGTTATACCAGTATTTATTAGTTGCAGGTTCGTAAATGCTTATACCTATTTGCCCTGTGCTTATTGCAGTATCCTTTAGCAAAATAGATGTTGCATTTTTTGATATCTGCCTGGAAACCGAACAGGAACTGGCACCTAATACTATGATAAGGCCGTATGTTAAATAACAAATGATAAATCTCATAAAATGCGTTGATTCTTTAAGTCCTTCATTTTGCCTTAAAGTTATTACTTTCACTTCTATTAATATAATGCCCGATGTTAGAAGTAAAAAGGCTGAAACTGTTTTCTAAACTAATAATGCCGATAGTTATGCTGATGCTAACAATAATATTCGGCATGGTAGGTTTTATGATTATTGAACGTTATACTTTGCTGGAAGCGTTGTATATGTCAGTAACTACAATATCCACCGTTGGCTTTGGTGAGGTAAGGCCTTTATCTGAAATGGGTCGTATTTTTACCATAGTTCTGATATTGATCAATCTGGCTTTGTTTACTTATTTCATTACATTATTAACCAGATTTTTTGTAGACGGAGAATTTAGTAAACTGTATAAACAGATTAAAATGGAAAATAGTATAAAGCTATTACAGCAACATGTAATCATTTGTGGCTTTGGCAGAAATGGTAAAGAAAGCGCACAGATACTTGCAAACAATAAAATACCATTTGTAGTACTGGAAGAAAAGAACGAACTGGATAAAGACCTAAATTTTAAAGTGCCCTATTTTATTAAAGCAGATGCCACAAAAGACGAAGTGCTGCTGGCAGCAGGGATAAAAAATGCAAGAGCACTTATTACAACCTTACCGCTTGATGCAGATAACTTATTTGTTGTACTTACTGCCAGACAGCTTAAACCATCATTAAAAGTAATAAGCCGGGCTTCGCAGGATTCGTCAGTAAATAAACTTAAAATTGCCGGAGCAGATAATGTGATTATGCCCGATAAAATTGGAGGAGCACACATGGCCACGCTGGTAATGTTGCCCGATGTGATAGAGATGC
>JBBQPX010000028.1:0-14115 GCA_038216775.1 Chitinophagales bacterium | reverse complement strand
TTTTAAATGACTGTTATAACTAAATGCATCCTGGTCTTCTCTGTTTACATTATATTCTTTAGCAACTGCTTCGGCGGTTAAACCCATGCCTAGGTAAAAATCGGGCTCTGTTTCTGCTATAGCATAAGACGGCACAGTTTTCCAGCCTGCAGTTGGAACCATCGTCATACTTTCTGTACCACCGGCAATAATACACTCGGCCATTCCACTGCGTATTTTAGCCGTTGCCATGGCAATACTTTCTAATCCGCTAGCACAATAGCGGTTAATGGTAATACCCGGTGCATGAATGCCAACGGCCTTAGCCGAAATCAATCTGCCAACTTGTAAGCCTTGTTCAGCCTCGGGTACGGCATTACCAACAATAACGTCATCAATTCTTTTTACGTCAAGCTGCGGCACACTTGCCAGCAGACCTTTAATAACTGTAACTGCCAAATCATCGGGCCTTGTAAACCTAAAACCGCCTTTTTTACTTTTTGTAATGGCCGTTCTGTAACCTGCTACTATGTACGCTTCCTGCATAATTGAAAAGTTAATGGTTAATTGTTATTAGTTAATGGTTTTATCATTCTAAGAGCATCTGCCATATCAGGCAACCCAACCCAAAACAGCAAACCACAAACACAAAACTAAAATGGTTGTTTATGCAACTTTCTATATCAAAGTTATAATTTCTCATTGAAAACAAAAAACTGATTACGGAATTGTAAATTTGCGCCACATGTATAAACTGCTCCGCTCCTTTTTATTTCTTTTTGATCCTGAAAAGGTTCATTATTTCTCGATGAACCTGCTGAAATTAGCCTGTAAAATTTCATTTACGAAAAAAGCATTGCAGTGCTGGTTTAGGGCAAAAGCTATGGCGGCATACAAAGTTTTCGATATAAATTTTCCTAATCCCGTGGGTTTAGGTGCAGGTTTTGATAAAAACGCAAAATTCCTGAACGAACTGGAAGCCCTTGGTTTTGGTTTTGTTGAAATAGGAACTGTAACGCCGCTACCACAAGTTGGTAATGATAAACCGCGTTTATTTCGTTTACCGAAAGATAAAGCCTTGATAAATCGGATGGGTTTTAATAATGATGGAGTTGAGGCGATTGCAAAAAGGCTTAAGAGTTGGCAATTGGCAGTTGGCAATAGGCAAAAGAATTTTCAGAAAAAACAGGGTGAAGATTGCAAACTGCAAACTGCAAACTGCAAACTGATTGTCGGTGGAAATATTGGCAAGAATAAAATAACCCCAAACGAAGATGCATGGAAAGATTATGAAATATGCTTTAATGCTTTGCATGATTATGTGGATTATTTTGTGGTAAACGTAAGCTCACCAAACACGCCGGGTTTGAGGGAATTGCAGGAGAAGGATTCGTTGCGTAAAATACTTACCAACCTACAAATTCAAAATTCAAGATTCGCAAATCAAAAACCAATATTACTTAAAATTGCGCCCGATTTAACCATTGAACAAATTAACGATGTTATTGAACTTGCACTGGAAATAAAATTAGATGGCCTTGTTGCGGCTAACACAACCATCAGCAGGGAGCGACTCACAACTCCCGATTCACAACTCACCAAAATTGGTGCCGGTGGCCTAAGCGGATTGCCTGTAAAAGAAAGAAGCACCGAGATAGTAAAATATATTCATCAAAAAACAAACGGACAAATACCTATTATTGCAAGCGGTGGTATATTTACCGGCGCAGATGCAAAAGAAAAAATGGAAGCCGGTGCTTCGCTCGTTCAGGTATGGACCGGTTTTGTTTATGAAGGACCGGCTATTGTAAAAAACATTTGTAAAACATTATAAGAAAAGGCAGATAGCCTTAACCTTTAAACAATTAAACTTTTAAATCCTTTATGGAATATTTATTTACCTCGGAAAGTATCATCAGTTTTTTAGTACTTGTAATTTTGGAAGTAGTATTAGGTATTGATAATGTAATTTTTGTAAGCATCATTTTAAACCGGCTTAAAGAAATAAAGGATCAGAAAAAAGCCCGGCGCATGTGGATGATCACCGGTATTATTTCCAGAAGTTTGATGTTGCTGGGTTTAAGCTGGTTACTAACACAAAAAGGTAAAGCCGTTTTTACTGTTTTTGATAAAGGGTTCGATCTGGCAAGTATTGTAATGCTGGCCGGAGGCTTATTTCTTATTTATAAATCGGTTATGGAAATACACCATAAACTTGAAGGCGAAGACCCGAATGCGGTTCAACAAAAAACTAAAAAAATAACGCTGGGTAATGCTATTGGTCAAATTATGCTGATTGATGCTGTATTTTCTTTTGACAGTATTATTACAGCAGGTGGTACGGCAAAGCATGTTGAAATTATGATTGCTGCGGTAGTAATTGCCATGATTGTAATGTTTCTTTTCAGCCCGACTATTTCTGCATTCATACACAAACACCCCACGTTAAAAATGCTGGCACTTTCTTTTTTAGTTATGATAGGCATAAGCCTCATTGTTGAAGGTTGGAATAGCGAAGCTGCACATCAATTACATCTAAAAAATTACATTTATTTTGGAATGGCATTTTCTTTTGGTGTAGAAATGCTGAATATGGTAATGCGCAAGCGCATGAAGAAAAATAGGATTGTGGAATTGAATGCGCCGTATATTAAAACGGAGGAAGAAGTATTTTCAGACCAGGCAAAGTAATGTTCTGTATTCACAAAGCAAAATTACTTTTGTATTAATTGTAACAGATGAATACATACTTTAATTTTTTGCCGGACCAAATATTTAACAAAAAAGTACAAAGAGGCGATTTCCCTTTTTCGCAATTTCTTTTTTGGGATACGCCAGTTGAAAAAAATGATACAGAAAAAAATAAAAACTATATTATTGAACGTGTATTAAGTCGTGGGCTGCTGCAGGATTTTTATTTTTTATTAAAACTATATTCAACTGAAGAAATCAGAGAGGCTGTAATAAAAAGTAAGGTATTAGATAAAAAAACAGTTAATTTCTGCAGCCACTATTTTAAAATTCCAATAAGCGAAATGCATGCTTCACCTTACTACAATTGACAATGCTACATATTTACTGCTTCAACAAATATCAGTTGATACAAAGTAACGTCGCAGCAACAATTCCCGCGGTTTCTGTTCTCAACCTTGTTTCGCCCAATGCGACAGCGCTGAAATTATTCTGCAGAGCAATCTCTATTTCATTTGGCGTGAAGTCCCCTTCGGGGCCAATTAAAATTATTTTTGAGGATAAGGATTCATTATTCAGGTCGGTAAGATTTCGCTTAGCACCATCAATACAATGTGCAATAAATTTTTGTTGCTGTGCAGATGAATGAACAAGCTTATTAAATTTAGTTGGCTCATGTAAAACAGGTAACCAGCACTGTTGGCTTTGCAGCATAGCGCTTACTAAAATATTTTTTAAACGTTCTGCTTTAAAGGCTATTTTTTCTGTGCGTTCGCAAACAAGCGGAATAATTTCTGTAACACCAATCTCTGTTGCTTTCTCTAAAAACCATTCAAAACGGGTGCTGTTTTTTACTGGAGAAATAGCAATGGAAATGTTAGATTTCAGATTAGCGATTTTAGATTTTTGATTAACCTTAACAGCGCATTTTTTTCTGTTGTTATCAATAATTTCTACAGTAAACAAATCTCCTTTACCATTAGTTAATTGCAGTTGCTCTCCAACCTGCATACGCAAAACCTGCACCATATGCTTGCTGGTAGCTTCATCTAAAACAGTAGTTATATCTGATGCTGTTAAATCTTCTTTATAAAAAAATGGTAAAGCCATTTGTTTAATCTATACTTCTGTTTTTTATTTTTTCTGGATTTTGTTTTGCAAAAACAACTCCAGTTATTATAACAACTTGATTGTAAATTTTATAAATAATCAAATAAGGAAAGTGATTTAAGAGTAATCTCCTAAATCGTGAATTGTAGTAACTAAAATAAGTGGGATTTTCCTCAATTACTGCCAGCGAATTCATGAGTTCTAAATAAAAACGCTCACCGAGTAATCTTGAAATTTTTTGATAGTAAAGCACAGCGTCTAAAATATTCTGCTTTGCATCTTCAGTTATCTCGAGGCTAAACTTCATAACCAAATTTATCTTTCATCTCTTTTTTAAATCCTTCCAGAGATTGTGTTTTCATTTCGCCACGCTGGTATTTTTCGTCTCTTTCCTGCAACATGATTAGTTGTTCATCAGTCAATTGATAATCAAAAGCTTCATTTCTGTTATTTTCCAGAAGTGTGTAAACTGCTTCTAAAATCCTGTCGTCATTTATGGCATCAATACGTTCATGAAGTGCCGCCTTAATTGAATGAGTATCCATCACAAAGATTTTTACTAAAGTTAAACAATTAATAAATGTCTCCGCTGGTTTTCCCTTCTGGGGGCGGAGGGGGCTTTTTAAAATGGTGCATCATCATCAAACTCGCCATCATTCATTTTGCTACCTTTTTGTATATATAATTTTGCGCCATCCGCATCATCACCCTTAACTGGTTTCCAGCTTCCTCCGGGCAAATTACTTGCAAAATCGCCTCCGCCTTCTTCTTCAATAAACTTCTGAATATGTAGTAAGCCTTTCAGTTTAATAGTATCTAAACTGCCATTACGATGCTTGGCAATTTTCACATAAGTTTCGCCTTTGTTGCTTTCGCCCATTTCGTTGCTGGTAATATCATAATATTCGGGGCGGTAAAGGAACATAACCATATCCGCATCTTGCTCAATAGCACCAGACTCACGCAAATCACTCAACTGTGGAATTTTTGCACCCTCTTTTCTTTTCTCTACCTCACGACTTAACTGGGACAACGCAATAATCGGCACCTGCAACTCTTTTGCCAGCCCTTTTAAATCTCTTGATATACGGCTGATTTCCTGCTCCCTGTTGCCATTTCGGTTTTCACCGGCACCACTCATTAACTGTAAATAATCAATAATAATTAGGCCAATATTATGTTTGTTTTTTAAACGCCGGCATTTTGCTCTTAATTCAAAAATGTTCAATGCTGCAGTATCATCAATAAATATGGGTGCTTTACTTAAACGCTCAATTCCGTTTTTGTATAATTGCTTCATCTCATGCTCTTCCAGTTTACCACGTGCAATTTTCTCCAACCAAATTTCACTTTCGGCACTCAAAATTCTTTGTACCAATTGCGAGCTACTCATCTCTAAACTAAAAAACCCTACTGCTGTTGGTTTTGTTGGATGCAAAGCCGCACTACGTGCAAGGTTAAGCGCAAATGCAGTTTTACCTACTGAAGGCCTTGCTGCCAATACAATTAAATCAGTTGGTTGCCAGCCATAGGTAAGTTTATCTAATGACGGAAAGCCGGTAGGAACGCCGGTAATATCTTCCTGCCTGTTGCGCATATCTTCAATACGCTGAATGGTTTTTACCAAAACCGTATCAATGCTATCAAAGTTTTTACGCAGGTGACTGTTGGTTATTTCGAAGAGTTTTCCTTCCGCATCGTCAAGCATATCAAATACATCGGTGCTATCTTCGTAGGCATCGCCAATAATTTCTCCGCTTATGCGTATCAGCTCACGTTGAATAAATTTTTGTAAAACTATTCTTGAGTGCGCCTCAATATTGGCAGACGATACCACCGCATTTGTTAACTTGGTAACATAGTACGGGCCACCCACAACATCCAGTTCTTCCCTGAATTTTAGTTCTTCAACAACTGTCAGTAAATCTATTGGCAAACTCTTAATGGCCAAACCCTGCATAGCTTTGTAAATACGCTGATTAGCATCAACATAAAAACATTCGGGTTTTAAAATTTCAACCACGGTATCAAATGCACTTTTTTCGAGCATTATTGCACCAAGTACAGCTTCTTCCAGTTCTTTCGCCTGCGGCGGAACCTTGCCATACATCATGTTTCCCAGGTCGAGTGGCGCTTTACGGCGCAGCTTTTTATCTTTATTAAAGTTAGTAAGTTCCATGTTCAAATTTCCTTAGCTTGTTAGCGTTTTCCTGTGTGGGGCGGCTAAGGTAAATGTAAAAGAAGGATAGACTTCAATCCATTTTTATCCACATCGCCTTTTATATGTTTTTTACATAGTTTTTCACATCATTATCCACAGCAAAGATAGTTTATTAAGATTAGTCTCGGTTTATCCACAGTAAACTAACATGCTAAAATTCAGTAAAATTACCGTTATGTGCAGGTTTATCAACAATTGAAAAAACGAAAATTTTCTTTTTTGCACGGGTTCGTTTTAAAGTTAATTTGTTATTAGAAACCGCAATGCTTAGTTTATGAGTCTTTGCCATAAAAGCGTAGTTATTATAACCTTTAGCAATCAAAAAACTATCTTTGCCAACTAATAATAAATTTCAGCATTTACATGATAATTAGTTACAACTGGCTTAGTGAATATTTGCCCGACGCAATAGAACCCGAAAAATTGAGCAAAATACTTACTTCCATTGGCCTTGAGGTGGAAAGCCTTCATAAATATGAAGCTGTAAAAGGTGGTTTGCAAGGCCTTGTAGTTGGCGAAGTATTAACTTGCGAAAAGCATCCTGATGCAGATAAATTAAAACTTACAACGGTAAATATCGGCACAAGCGAACCGCTGAACATTGTTTGTGGTGCACATAATATAGCCGCCGGACAAAAAGTGGTGGTTGCTACGATAGGAACTACCATTTACCCAATAAGTGGTGAGCCAATGACGATGAAGAAAGCAAAAATTCGTGGAGCAGAAAGCCAGGGAATGATTTGTGCCGAAGATGAAATTGGACTTGGCGATAGCCATGCCGGCATTATGGTTTTGCCACACGATACGCCCGCAGGTACTCCGCTTGCAGAATTTTTTAAACTCACTGATGATTATATTTTTGAAATTGGCTTAACGCCAAACCGCATAGATGCCATGAGCCATCTTGGTGTTGCCAGAGATGTGTGTGCTTATTTATCGCACCACAATAAAAAAGAAACAAATATAAAATCTCCATTTAAAAATAATTTTAAGCCAGATAGTCAAGGTTTACAAATAGAAGTTGTTATTGAAAACGCAACTTCCTGCCAACGCTATTCTGGTGTAAGTATTGAAGGGGTAACTATCGGGGACAGTCCTGATTGGCTGCAACAAAAATTAAAGAGCATTGGCCTGCGCCCGATTAATAATATTGTTGATATTACTAATTTTATTTTACACGAAACAGGGCAGCCGCTTCATGCTTTTGATGCTGATGCCATTTTGGGCAAGAAAGTAATTGTAAAAAATCTGCCCGAAGGAACGCCATTTGTAACGCTTGATGATAAAGAAAGAAAACTGTTTGCCGAAGACTTAATGATTTGCAATGCAGAAGCGCCTATGTGTATTGGCGGCGTTTACGGAGGTAAAAGCAGCGGTGTTACTTCAACCACAAAAAATATTTTTTTAGAGAGCGCCTGGTTTAATCCAAAGGATATTCGCAAAACATCTTTAAAGCATGGTTTACGTACAGATGCTGCTGCACGTTTTGAAAAAGGTGTGGACATCAGCAACACAGTTAACGTTTTAAAAAGAGCTGCTACACTTATTAAAGAGATAGCGGGTGGCGAAATTGCGAGTGACATCGTTGATATTTATCCTGCGCCAAAAGAAAAAACAGAAGTTGCGCTAAAATATCATTACCTCAAAAAATTGAGCGGTAAAAACTATCATGGCGATGCTATAAAAAATATTCTGCATAGTCTTGGTTTTGAGTTGATAAAAGAAGGCGACGATGAAATGCGTTTTAAAGTTCCGTTTAGCAAACCTGACATAACTATAGGCGCAGATATTGTTGAAGAAATTATGCGTATTGATGGTTTGGATAATGTGGAAATACCAACGATGATAACTATTGCACCTGCGGTGGAAACGCTGGCGCATGAGGCTGCTTACACAGAAAAAACGGCTGAATACCTTGCTGGTTCGGGCTTTCATGAAATATTTACAAACTCCATTACCAACTCTGCCTATTACAGCGATGCTGTTTTAAACAGCACGGTTAAAATGATTAATAATTTAAGTGAAGAGCTGAATGTTCTGCGCCCATCAATGATGGAAACAGGTTTAACTTCTATTGCTTATAACCTTAACCGCAAAAACAGCGACCTAAAGTTTTTTGAATTTGGTAAAACATACGGGGTTAAAGAACCGGGAAAATATGTTGAAAATAATCACCTGGTACTTTATGTTACTGGCAACAAAACCGCCGATGGCTGGAAGTTGAAAGGTGAAAAAGCAGACTTTTATTTTATTAAAGCAGTATTTGAAAAAATAATGCAAACTTTAGGCTTAACTATTGATAGTTACAGTACAGCCGAAAATGCAGATTTAACAAACAATGTGCTGGCATTTATTAAAAAAGAGGTTGTTGCAGAAATTGGTATGGTTAGCAGTAACAAAGCTGCACAATTTGATATTAAGCAACCTGTATTTTATGCTGATTTAAACTGGGACCGATTATTACAGCTAAACAAAAAGATAAATATTCAGTACAAAGAAGTTTCTAAATACCCGGCTGTAAACCGCGACCTCGCTATTATTGTAAACAAGTCGTTACAGTTTGATGCTATTAAAACAGCAACAAATAATACCGGGATAAATAAATTACAATCCATCAGTTTGTTTGATATATTTGAAAGTGAAAAAATTGGTGCAGATAAAAAATCGATGGCCATAAGTTTTACATTTTTGGATGAAGAAAAAACAATGACTGATAAGGATATTGATAGCATGATGAATAAGATTATTGGGGCGTATGAAAAGGAATTGGGTGCGGAAGTCCGCAGATAAAAAGCCCCTATCCCCTAAAGGGGGAAACATAGTAGATTGCAGCGAAGATGATGTTTTAGAATAATGAAAACACTTTAAATAATTAGGATCTAAAGCCCCTTTAGGGGTTTGGGGCATGAGCAACTTAGAACAAAATATCAAACGCATTAACGATAAGCTTCAACATTTGCTGAAGAATTATCAGCAATTGCAAAAAGACAATCAGCGCCAGCATAAATTAATTGAGGAGCTTACGCAAGAGAAACAAAAAGATAAAGACCTTGTTGCAGATTTACAGCAAAAAGTAAGTGTATTAAAAGCAGCAACAGGTCAAATGAATGAGGCTGATAAAAAAGAATTTGAAAAAAATATCAATCAATACATTCGGGAAATTGATAAATGTATCGGCATATTAAGTGAATAACAATGGCAGAACTCATACCCGTAAATATCGTAATTGGCGATCGCACTTATCGCATTAAAACCAGTCCTGCTGACGAGGAAGCTATACGCCGCACCTTGAAAATTATCAACGATAAAATCATCGAATTTAAAACACAGTTTTCCGGCAAGGATATGCAGGATTACATAGCGATGGTAATGATATGGTACGCCACGCAAACCAGTGCTGATAGCAATCCCGCCTTGGAAAAAGAAATGACGGAGGTATTGAATAAGATTGAGCAGCAATTAGACAAGGTAAAATAATCAGCCAAACATTTTCTTTACAGCATTTATTTTAAAAATATTTAACAGGTTTTAATGTTAGAAAAGATAAAAGAGTTTATCTTTCTAAAAACTAATCTGATGTAATGCATTTTTCAAAAAAGGCGTAATCGCTTTTAATCAATTCTTGTCACTTTATTTTTTTAAGATATTACGCAGATTCATGTTGGTGCATAGAGTAGTTTTTTTGAATTATTTTAATTAATCGCAGGACTAATTAAAATACTGAGACACAATAAGCAGCAGGATACGTTGGCAATAATCTAAAAATAAGAGACATGAATCCAAAAAGTTTAAGCGAAGACAAAAGCTACGAAACCGATCAGGACCGACTAATTGCCAAAGAAAAAGAGTTCATAGGTATTGCAAATTCAGATGAAACCCGCGGCCTTGCTGTTTCTGGCGGGGGCATACGGTCTGCTTCCTTTGGGCTTGGGGTTATGCAGGCATTGGTTGGTAATAACCAGCTCGAAAAAATTCATTATCTCTCCACCGTTTCGGGTGGTGGCTACCTGGGTTCTGCATTAACCTGGGCCCTGCATCAATATAAAGACTCCGACACTACAAAAGCAAAATTTCCTTTGGGCAAATTAGCGGCAGATGGTGCTAAAGAAATAGAAAATTATGAATTTGATAAGGCTAAGCCTGAACAATACGATAATGTTGAATTAAAAGGAAATGAATTACTTGATTTCATTCGTTTGCATGGAGCATATTTAACGCCTATTGATAAGCTCGATATCGTTTCCTTTTCGGCGGTGGTGCTGCGCAGTATGATTATGTCGTTGTTTGTGTACATAAGTTTTTTTACCATTGCCATAACTGCCAGCTTATTTACTGTTTATCAAATTGTTCACCTGATAAAAGATAGAAGCCCTGATAATGTAAACAATTTGTTTGCCGGTTTTGAGGATAAAGGAGCATTGCTGCTGGTTGGAATATTAATTATTGCAGGCATGGTTCTAATGGGTTTCTTTTTTTCTTTCAGAACATTTTTTAGCAAGTTTGAATGGAACAATTGGTATCAAAGTTTTATAACAGGTCAAAAGCGTTTAGGCTGGTTTTTAAAATTAAGTTTATCCTGTTTTGTGTTAGGATCACTTCCGTATGTGGCAGAATTATTGGAACAGGTTTTTTCAAATGTACTGGCAACAGCAAGTGCCTCCACCATTTTTGGCTCGGCCGTTGGCATGTGGCAGTATGTAAAAGCAAGTAAAAAAGAAAAAAATACAGGTGGCTCTTCGGACCTGTTGATTTATGCCGGTGCCTTTGCATTAATTTATGGCGTACTGCTTTTTGCTTATGTGCTTGCAACAGATGTATTCTTATATAGTCCGGATCATAATGACGTTGTCAGTTCGCTGCATCAGGCTTATGATTTTAAAAATCTCGGTATTTTTTTAGGATTGATGGGTGTTACTTTGTTTTTTGGCTTTTTTGTTAACCTTAATGCTTTAGGCCCACACCTGGTTTGGCGCAGCCGTTTAATGGAAGCATTTATGCCAGATAAAATAGCCGTACATACCAACAAATGGTGGCCCGCAAAAAAAGCGGATGTTGCCATGATGAAAGATATGTGCTGGAAAAATGATAGTGAGCCTGGGCCTGATATTGCAGGCAAATGCAAATGGCCATATCATATTGTAAACACCAACATCATATTACCTAAATCAACCGAAGTTAAATATGCAGGCCGCGGGGGTGATAACTTTATTATTTCGCCGCTTTACTGCGGCAGCGATGCAACAAAATGGCGAAAAACAGAAGATTTTCAAAAGACAAAAAGTTCTGCCAGAGGAATTACCTTGGCCTCAGCCATGGCTACATCTGCGGCGGCTTTAAATCCTAATGCAGGTGTTTCCGGCGAAGGAGTAACCCGCAATGCGATTATTTCTATTTTATTATCGATGCTTAATCTGCGTTTAGGTTACTGGACCTGCAATCCAAAAGTTGAAAAAATGGTGGGTTCGCCAAATTTTTTCTCACCGGGTTTATCGTCAGAAATTTTTAGAAATGGATTTTCTGAAAAAAATAATAATGTACTGCTTTCCGATGGTGGCCATTTTGAAAACCTGGGTACTTATGAACTCATCAGGCGCAAATGCAATTTGATAATTGTTGCCGACGGAGGCGAGGATCACAAATTCAATTTTGACGACCTGGCAAATGCTATTGAAAAGGCAAGGGTTGATTTTGGCACCAAGATAAAATTTATGGATGAAGACAAAGTGGATTTCATTTTACCCGGCAGTTCGGGAGAGGGGCTTTTTGAAAAAAAATATGAAATTTCCAAACGTGGCTACGCCTTTGCCAATATATTTTATCCGGGAGATAAAAGGTCTTCGGGCAAGCTGGTATATGTAAAATTAGCAGTGATAGAAGGCCTTGCAACAGATGTGTACAGTTTTAAAGGTGTAAACCCACTGTTTCCGCATGAGTCCACCGCCGACCAGTTTTTTAACGAAAAGCAATTTGAAGCCTATCGAGAACTAGGTTATTATGTTGGCTGGCAAATGATGCTGTCCAAACAAGGCAAAAAAATATTTCCGGAAAACGCTGTTAAAAATACATTTACCAATAACAACCGTTTTAGAACGCCCGGCGGAAATGTACATTCAAGAAAAATTATTTTGTATATAAATGGTGAAACGAATGCGGACTTTCCGGTGATAATAAACTTTCCTGTTGACCTGGATGAAGTTGGAAGCACCATTGCAGAAGAAATAAGTTTGCGTTACCGATATTTTCTCTTAAAAATTAAACAGACTAACAACGATATACCTGATTGGGAAGCTTGTGGTAACATTGAGGCTAACATTGATAATTTAACTTACCATTTTACCTACGAAATGAAAAGATTTCCGGAATTGCCAAGCGAAATTCATTTTTATGTAAAAATGACTGGCAATAAAACTGATATGATATGGCATTCCTGCACCGATTTGGATTATGGATAAAGAACAGTTTTGTTGACAATGGAATTAGAGAATACAACATAAATAATACCATAAAACAAAAAACGGGTATATCTACCTGCTATATATTTTTCACAAATAATTGATTGTAAAATCAAAAACCTGTTTGATTTATGAGCCTGACACTTCCAGATGCAAACTTTCTACATACAAATTACTTATCTTCGTAAATTAAACATCTCATTTAACTTTTATATGGATAAAGGGGCGTTATATATGATTTTGAACCGATTAAAAAACAAAACAATTAATGGAACCGATAATACTTTACATTATCATTGGTGCTATAGCACTGATACTAGGCATAATACTGGGTAAACTGGTATTTGCAAAAAACACTCAAAAACAAGTTGCAGACGCAGAGCAACAGGCTCAAAAAATCATCGCTGACGGCCAATTACAGGCGGAAAATCTTAAGAAAGAAAAACTTTTAGAAGCCAAAGAAAAATTTGTGCAGCTTAAAAGCGACCACGATCGTGATGTAATGCAACGTAATCAAAAAGTTGTTGAAGGCGAGAGCCGCATTAAACAAAAAGAGCAGTCGCTTAATCAAAAAGACCAAAATCTGGAGAAGCAGATGAAGGAAAATGAGGCTATCAAGGAAAACCTTAATCGCCAGACTGAGATTGTAAACATCAAAAGAACCGAGCTGGAAAAACATCAGGAAGAGCATATTCGCCGCCTGGAAAAAGTTGCCGGCCTTACAGCCGAAGATGCAAAAGCACAATTAATTGAAAGCCTTAAACAGGAAGCGCATACAAAAGCCCTTGTTATTCAGCAGGAAATTATTGAAGATGCTAAATTAAAGGCAACCAAAGAAGCCCGTAAAATCGTAATTCAAACCATACAGCGTACCGCTGCCGAAGCTGCCATTGAAAATGCCATCACCGTATTTAATCTTGAAAGCGACGAAATAAAGGGTTCTATTATTGGCCGTGAAGGACGTAACATACGTGCAATTGAAGCCGCAACGGGTGTTGATTTAATTGTTGATGATACGCCGGAAGCAATCGTACTTTCGTCTTTTGATCCATTACGTAGAGAAATTGCCCGTTTATCGCTGCAACGCCTTGTTGCCGATGGTCGTATTCACCCGGCACGTATTGAAGAAGTGGTTGAAAAAACCAAAAAACAAATTGACGATCAGGTAATGGAAATTGGTGAGCGTACCGCAATGGAATTAGGCGTTCACGGTTTGCATAAAGAACTCATAAGAATGGTTGGCCGTATGCGTTTCCGTTCATCTTACGGGCAAAACCTGTTGATGCACAGTCGTGAAACAGCAAACCTTTGCGCTATCATGGCTGCCGAATTGGGCATGAATGCAAAGCTTGCTAAAAGAGCCGGTTTACTGCACGATATTGGTAAAGTACCTGATGAAGAAACTGAATTAAGTCACGCTTTGCTTGGCGCAAAACTGGCCGAAAAATATGGCGAAAATCCTGCGGTGGTTAATGCCATTGGCGCTCACCACGATGAGATGGAAATGCAATATGTAATTTCTCCTATCATACAGGCTTGCGATGCCATTAGCGGCGCAAGACCAGGTGCAAGACGTGAGATTATGCAGCAATACATTCAGCGTATTAAAGACTTGGAAAACCTTGCCATGGCTTATACCGGCGTTGAAAAAGCTTATGCTAT
>JBBQPX010000027.1:0-14210 GCA_038216775.1 Chitinophagales bacterium | reverse complement strand
TGGTTGTCCATACCATCTACCAATTGGTTAAAACGTGTATTACCACTTGAGTTAAAACCACGTGTAGTTGGTGTTTTAAATGTAAGTGAAGATGTAGTAACATCTACACCTTTTAATGATGTAACAACATCGTAATAGCTGCTAACCGGAGCATTCCGGATATTTGCAGCACTAACTCTTTCTATAGAAACCGGCGATTCCATTATTTTTTGAGGAACCCTGTTTGCTGAAACTACCACTTCCTGTCCTAAGATATTAGTTGGTATAAATTCAACCTGCTTCATGCCAGATGCATTGGAAACTGCAATTTCCTGTAACTCATACCCTACCGAAGAAATCAGTAGTGTAACAGGCAGTTGCTTTACCGTTATTTTAAAATTTCCTTTATCATCAGTAAAAGTGCCAACATCCTGCCCTTTTACTGAAACAGAAACAGCACCTGCTCCTTCTTTAGTACTGCTGTTTCTCACATTGCCGTTTATAGTTACATTTTGTGCTACTGCCGCAATTGTTAAAATATTAGCCAGTAAAAATGTAACCAAATAGCTTGTAACTTTTCTCATATCTCGTTTTTTGGTTTTTAATTATTTAGCAAATTAAGCATTGTTATTTCTACCTGAAAAATTTATTTTACCAGCCTGTTAACAACTTGTTTGCTGTTAGTTTTTAATTTTATTAATGTTGATGGTAAATTAGCAAAATGAAATCGTTCAATTTTAACATGCAAACTGCTTTTTACAAGGGCAAAGTAAGAGATGTTTATTCAATTTCCAACAAATATCTGGTAATGTTTGCCAGTAACAGAATATCAGCCTTCGATGTAATTCTACCCCGACCTATCCCTTTTAAAGGACAGGTATTAAACCAGATAGCTGCTTACATGCTTAATGCAACAAAAGATATTTGTCCTAATTGGCTTATTTCAGTACCTGCGCCCAATGTTAGCATAGGCTATAAATGCGAACCTTTTAAAATTGAAATGGTAGTTCGTGGTAATTTAACTGGCCATGCATGGCGTACTTATGCTGCCGGTAGCAGAACTTTATGCGGCATACAAATGCCGGATGGCATGAAGGAAAATGACTACTTTCCCTCTCCCATCATTACGCCAAGCACAAAAGCTGATGAAGGACATGATGAAGATATAGCTGCTGAAGATATCATCACAAAAAAGCTGGCTACAGAAACCGAATGGCAAACACTCTGTAATTATGCATTACAATTGTTTGCACGGGGCAAAGAAATTGCCGCTAAACAGGGTTTAATTTTGGTTGATACCAAATACGAATTTGGAAAACTAGACGATGAAATTGTTTTGATGGATGAAATACATACCCCCGACAGCAGCCGTTATTTTTATGCAGATGGATTTGAAGAGCGACAAGTAAACGGCGAACGCCAGAAACAATTAAGTAAAGAGTTTGTAAGGGAATGGTTAATCGAGAATAATTTTATGGGTAAGGAAGGGCAAGTAGTGCCCGATATGAGCGATGAATGGATACAGACCATCTCAAACCGCTATATAGAACTTTACGAAAAAATTATTGGGAAACAATTTGAACCAGTGGAGTTGAGTGATGAGGAAACGCAAAAGTTGATTATTGCGGAGTTGGATAGATTTATTTAACAAGCCCCTTGCCGGAATCCTGAAGTTTTGAAAATTGTGAAACTAATAAACAAACACTACGTAATTATTTCCATGATTTCTTTTCTTCAATAGTTGGTCTGAGTCGTTGTTTACTTTTATTAAAAACCATTTGTCCTTTTTCCTTCCCTTTTCTTAGCTCTTTTTGCTCTTCCAAAGGCAGGTTGTAAACTGTCTGGCATTCTATAGTGCAGCAGCCATCGTACTTAGCAGCACAATCCCCGCATTGAATAAATAATAAATGGCAGCCATCGTTTTTGCAGTTAGTATGTGTATCGGCAGGGCTGCCACATTGGTGGCATTTGGCTATTATATCTTCAGTAATGCGCTCTCCCAACCTATCGTCAAAAACAAAATTCTTTCCTATAAATTTGGTTTCAAGCCCTTGTGATTGAGCTTCACGTGCGTAGTTGATAATACCACCTTCTAAATGGTAAACATGGTTAAATCCGTGGTGAAGCATGTAAGCACTCGCCTTTTCGCAACGGATGCCGCCAGTGCAGTACATAATAATATTTTTGTCTTTTTTATCCTTCATCATGTCAACTGCCATGGGCAATTGATCTCGAAAAGTATCGCTGGGTATTTCAATGGCATTTTCAAAATGTCCTACTTCGTATTCATAATGATTCCGCATGTCAATTACAACGGTGTTGTTTTCCTGTAGCAATGCATTCATTTGTTCGGCGTTTACGTAACTGCCTTTATTCTGCATACTAAAACCTGGATCGTTAATGCCATCTGCTACAATTTTTTCTCTTTCCTTAATCTTGAGCACCCAAAATGATTTTCCATCGTCATCCACTGCAATATTCAACCTTATATCTTTTAAATCATTGATAGTATTTAAGTACGCTTTAAACGAACCTACGTTACTATCCGGCACACTTATTTGTGCATTAATACCTTCAGAAGCGATATATATCCGACCAAAAACTTTTAAAGCATCAAGCGCCTTGTACATTTCGTCTCTAAACAGCTTTGTATCTTCAATAGAAAAATATTGATAGAAAGAAATAGTGGTACGATGCTCTGTTTCAGCGTACAATAATTTTTTTAATTCCACTTGGGAAATGCGGTTGTGTAATACTGCCATAAGTTTTTAATTTGATCCCATTGTGAGTGGGAAATGCGTCTTTCGACGAATTGGATGCTTGCAGGCAAACCAAATTGAATGGCAAAGATATTTATTATTTTTATTAAAGCGTAATAGACACCCGACGGTTTTTACCCCCACCTCTAGGGCCACCATTTCCTAAAATGCCGCCAGTTCCTATTTTAATATGTGTTGCGTTTACGCTGCCGTTAACAAAAGATCTTACAACGTCTATCCTGAATATTTTTAAAACATTTTCCAGGCCCACAAAAACTTCAGAATAATTATAATTCCGATCAACATATATAGCATTACCTCCAGCCACAAGGTTCCAGTTAAGCCTTTTAAATAATGGGATTTTATTGGTTAACAAACCATTGAGGTGATGCTCAAGATGTACATAACCATAAAAGGGGCTGATAGTACTGTTTGCATAGTAATCGGCTATTTGAAAACTATTAACATACTCGCTGGCACTAATTGTTTGGTTGCCAATAAAGTGCTGATAATCCTGAATAAATACTTTTTTAGTATTTAAAAATCCACCAACGCCGATTTTATATTTTAATAAACCGGCCAGTTTAAAGTTTTTATCATCCTTTATGCTGAATCTCCATTTATCAAAATTTACATCGCTGCCTAAAACATTGTAAATACCTTTTGAATAACCGAGAGTAAAGGTTGGATAATTTGATCCCAACGACATTTTTCGATTTGGAAACTGAATATATTTTTGTCCGGGCTTTATGCTCACTTCAAAATTTAACACCAATGCCTGGTGCCGTGTAAACTGCGAGGTTAGTTTTTCTATGGGATAATTAGGTGTTATGTTACTGCTATCGTTTTTAAATACAACAAAATTTGTGCTGTTGTCAAGTGGAAGTCTGTCTTCATAAACAGCACTTGCACTGTATCGCAATCCATTTTCAAATCTTTTGCTAAATTTAACTTCCCCGAAATAATTTTCGTAAATTTTTAAAAAATTATAGCCATATAATAAAGTTGAAATAGTGTTTGTAAACGTTGCAACCGGGTTAGCGTTATCAAACTGACTCACTCTTTTTCCGCCAGATATTGTAAGCGTTTGTCGCTTTAATTTTTTATCGGTTTCCCAATCTCTTGTACGGAAAATTAAATCGGCCCAGGCATTAAAATGCTTGTTTGATAAACCGTAACGTAAATTTGGCTCAAAGGAAAAATTCGTTTTTAATTTTTTCAAATACCTCTCGTAATACGGATAAATATTTATAGCTAAACCCTCAACTGTATTGTATTCCAGCCCTTTTATTAAAGATTCTATACCCCAACTGTAGTTACCTTCGGTAGTGTATTTTGTTCTGTGAAGTCCCTTCCAGAAAACATCATAAACTTTAAGTTTACCTTGTTTTTTATTCATTGAATCAACAGAAGATTGACTTAGCAACGAATCCTTATTTACCAGAAAAATGCTGTCTTTAACTTTATAGTCAAGTCTTTCTTCGGGCTCTAATGGTACCGGCCTTGTAGAATCCCAGTATTGAACAGTTTTTTTATTAGAAGCGGTATCGTAGTTAACAATAATATTATTAAACCTGTTTTTTTCAAAAACGGGATTAATATGGTAATCAGAATAAACTGACACAAAATTGCCAATAGCATCTATACCAAACTGTTTAAACTTAAAATGTATTAATTGGTTTTTTACACGCCACACCTCTTTGTTAACCGGTACGTGAATTTGTGTTAGTTGCAGCGTATCAACAATCTCCAGTTGCGATGTTTTGGTAAGCACCAAATCGAAACTGTGTATGCGCCAATCGCCATCAGTAATATTTATAGTGCCCGAAAATACAGGCTCGTAAATGCGACGTGGAATTACCTGAATGCTGTTGATCTCCTTTCCATCTTCGTAAAAACTGCCAAGATATTTATATTTATATAAGCTTAAAGCATTATCGGCAATGGGCGATACAAAACCACGGGGATTAAGCCTGTCTAAAAAGACTGACACATTATTTTGATACAAACTAATAAACGTAGGAAAGGTAAAACCGAAGCCATCGCTGCCACTTACACGGCTGCTTAAAACTTCCATTTTAAATTTATCTGGCTGCTGTATGTAAACTTTAGCCACTGATTCTGACAAGTAGAAAATTCCCTTGCGAGATGAATCTAATCCCATGTCTTTTATATCTTTATCTTCAATTTTACGGCCTAATATTCTCTTTGGCAGGTTGCGCAGCTTCATTAAATCTTTAGTGTAAAGCCCGCATTCAAATGCTTTTACCTGTTCGTTATAAAAATTCCGTTTTTTTATTGCCTGTCTTATAATGGCATAGGCAGGGTCTTCGCCATTGGTAACAATAACCTCTGTCATATCAAGCTGCTGGTTTGCAATTATAAAAGTTACTTCTTCATCTTGATTTTTTATAGTAACGGTTTTTTCCTGCATGGTATAACCTATGTGCTGGCAAACTACTGTGTAAGTACCTGGCGAAACCGCAATAGAAAATTTTGCTTTCTCATTGGCACTTGCTCCTATTGAAGTTCCTTTAATAGTTACAGAAGCATAAGGCAGTAAATCTCCTTTATCGGAGAAAACGATTCCATGAATTTTTTGTGCCGAAGCTGTATTTGCAAAAAAAAATAAGAAAATAAATATTGCTTTGGGCATAAGTTGTTTTGAGTACAACAAATTTAGGCTTGATTTTGTTACGGAAATGGTATAATTGTGTAAGTGTTAACTCACGCTTTTAGATTTACGGGCATAACTTCCCGCCAGGGCTGCAAAACCAGCAACTGTAGCGCCAATAAATGCTGTTGCAAAGAAAAGTAAGTTGGTGTTATCCATCTTTAAAATGAGTAACGAAATCTTATGTGCCAGTACATGATGATTATTATTACTTATCCAGAAGCTTAATCCTCCCCACAATAAAAATAATGCAAGATATGCGCAGGCAAATGCTTTAAAAGGTTTTTGCGGAATTAAAACAGCTATAATAAATGCGGCAATAGCAATACTCCACCAAGGGAGAAATAAACAAAGCCCGAAGCTTAATAGTGCCGTTAGTAGAAAGGAGATTGTAAATTTCATGTTTAGTATTTAGAATTAAGTTATTAGTAGTAAGTTATAAGTTTTAAGTACTGCCGACTCACCTCTACTTTCCGAAGCTCATTTTAGAAATAACCCGCTTATCAGCTGTTTCCTCTTTAGTCATCATCCAGAGTGTATAATATTTTCCAGCAGCCCATTCATCAACAAAGCTATCATAGAATTTACTGCCGGGGTTACCGCTTTGCCCACCGGGGTAAACGCCGTAGGCTTCAGTTTTTGCTGTTAAACTAATTACCATTCGCCAGCTTGGTCCATGAGTTTCTTTAGTTGCATTAATATTATGTACGCTGCCACCAACAGGTAAATTCTTTCGGCTTAAAGCAGGCAGCTTTGCAAGGTGATCAATATGTGTTGCTTTGTATTTATCCCACGCAAGTTTACCTTTATTTTCAGCTTCAGCTAAAATTGGTGCTATCATTTTAAATGTGGCAGTAAGGTCATCACCCAATGTTTCTTTCTGCGGAGAGTTTATATTATCCAAAAATTTATAGGCTGTGTCTTTTAAAATGCCTTCCAGCAGCGAGCTTTCAAACGGAAACATCGTTTTTGCAGGAGCTTTGGCATACTCATCATCAAATACTACCTTTTGGAAATTGGTCCACAAGACTTCAAAAACGGTTGCCCCTTCGGAGCCAGGGTTATTTCTAAAATCCCACTTTTTTAATATATCCAGGTATTTTTTTTCAGCAGCAGTCAGCGAATTCTCATTTATATTTTTCATAAATAACGGCATCGCCATTTCTGCGACAGGATTGTAGTTGTCTGTCTGTAACGCCATCATATCTTGTGGAGTTATAGCAGTCATATTTCTTAATCTCCTGTTTATTTCATAGCCTCTGTATTCAGGATAATCTCTTCCTAAATAATATGGATAGGTAACATCATCAACGGGCTTTTGATTGGCACTGCTTACAAAACCTCTTTCTGGATTGTATTGAAAAGGTACTTCATCCTGCGGTATCATTCCCTGCCAGAGATAACTTGTATCTAAACCGGGCATTACAAAATCGCCTTGTCCTTTCCATTTTGCAGGCCATTCTCCTTGGGTGCGTAAAGCAATGTCGCCATTTTTAAAGGCAACAACACAATTCTGGCCAGGTGTATGCAGGTTGGTTACGGCAGCACTGTAATCAGCATAATTTTTTGCATGGTTCATCATGTTAAAAATCTTAAGGTCATTACTGCGGTCATGCGCTTTCCAACGCACTGCATAATTTTTACCACTAATATCTCTGCCTCCTGAAAATGATTTGTCGTACATCACTGGGCACCAATCGTTCCCTAACTTTACATAAGCCACAGAATCAATAAAATCGGCTTTGTCTTTTATTTTTATCGTATCAATTCTAAATTTTGTTTTCACCCATTCTCCGTTAAAAGAATATTCCTGTCGGCTATTGTCCTTAAATAATATTTCATAATAATCACGCACATCACGTCCTCCATTTGTAAAACCAAAAGCGCAGCTATCGTTGTAACCAATAACTACACCGGGCGCTCCCGGAAAGCTTACGCCATAAGCGTTAAAACCTGGTGTGGAAATCTGCACTTCGTACCAAAGCGATGGAAGGTTTAAACCAAGATGCGGATCATTGCATAAAATAGGTGCGCCACTTTTTGTTTTGCTGCCGCTTACAGCCCAATTATTACTTCCATTATCTCTATCTGGCTTTGCATATTCGTTTGTTGCAACATCACGATTGTTGAAATAAACAGAATCTACATTTGTTGGTGCAACGGGAAAAACCTTCTGCTTTTCAAATATGGTTCCTTTGGGAATTATCGGATCTAAAGAATCTTGTAAGGCAGGAAAAAGTTTAGAAAAATCATCAGCACTAAAATAACTTTTGGCATTTGTTAACTCAAAATCATCATCGTGGCCAGCCAAATCATAACTCATATATTTTAAAAATAATGAGGTTTTAAGATTAGTCCATTTTTCTGGCTTATAGCCTATTAATTTATATTCTAAAGGGGTGGTACTCTCTGTAAGTGTTGCTATGTATGCGTTTACTCCAGAAGTATAGGCGTCGCATTCTGCTTTAATAACGGGGTCTTTTTCTATTTCTTCTAAAGCAATCTCGGCTGCGTAAACCATGCCAAGCCTTCTAAATTCCCGGTCATGCTCTAAGCCTTTTGATCCCAGAATTTCGCTTGCCCTGCCACCTGCAGCAAATGTTTGCAATTCCATTTGCCAAAGTCTGAATTTAGCGTGTAGAAATCCTTGTACAAAATAGGCATCGTTTTCCTGCTCTGCAAAAATGTGGGGTACTAAACGGTCATCTAAATACACATCAACCTTACCGTTAAGTTGTGGAAATTTTAAGTTTGCTGTAAAATTTTCTGATGCCGGTTCTGCATTTTGCCAAAAACCATGCTGCGGACTTAGAAACGTCCCAAATGCTGGCGCCTGAACGCCTCCAATGGTTAACCTTGTGTTTAGTGCCATTACGAGGGTTACTGTAATAGCGCTAGTTACAATAAAAGGAGCAAGTCTCATATTTATGTGTTGTTATTTGCTGTAAAATACTAAAAAATAAATAATAAGGTGATTTGGTTTTCATTTTTTAGGTATTGAGTTGCAATAGTTTACAAGTTTTGTTTAAATAAACTGGGCACATTATTTTTTAGTGGTACGGTGTTTGTTTAGTTACAATTGTGAAACCGTTTTGATAACTATCTTAAATTAAACACTATGAAAAGGAAATTATTTTTTGTAATACCTGCCTTTGCTTTACTATTGTTTGCAACATCGTGCAGTAAAGACGATCCAGCAACCCAGTCAAACGTAACTGTTGTGGGCAAATGGATGGGCACAGGCCAATATGGTACCGCCGCCGGCTCGCCAACATATCCATTTACACTAACTTTTAAAACTGACGGTAGTGTAGATATAATTGGCAATAATAATGCTGGTCCCGATACAGGAAACGGTACCTGGCAACTTGTGCAGGATAGCGTTCAAGGAACTTTCAGTTATACCGCTGGCACTGCTCTTTATAAATATTCGGGCAAATTTTCTACAAGTTCCAACATAATAGTAGGCACAATCGGATTAGGTGCATCATCTACAGGTATTGGGCTTTTTAGTGTAACTAAGCAGTAATTATTACTGTTCGTAAAAGATTTATTTTAAAATTTGAATAAATACAGCCTATGTTAAAAATCATGCGCTGTATTTTTCTTTTAATTCAGCTCAAAAAATTTAAGCAATGAAACAATTAATTATTTTCTCTACAATTTTTGTAATGTTAGGATTTGCATCTTGCAAAAAAGATGATTCGCCTACAGCAGCAACACCGCAGGGCAAATGGACAGGTAATGCACAATATGGTACAACCCCAGGCAATCCTACCTACTTTTTTTCTATGGATTTAAAAGCAAATGGTACAGTGGATATTGTGGGCAATAATAATACAACTGCTGATAATGCAACTGGAAACTGGGCATTGGTGCAGGATTCAGTTAAAATAACTTATACCTATGTTACGGGTACTATTACGTATTCCTTGGCAGGAAAATCTTCAGCAGGCACTAATGTAATGGCTGGCACTATTGGGTATGGATTAGTTACAACTGGTGCTGGTTTATTTACCGTTACAAGGCAATAGTTTATTTTTCTGGGCAAAACAGTTGAGCTTTTTATAATTGTGCTGCTTTATTTTTGCAGCTATGAAAGATTTATCAGCAGATGTTAAGAATATTTTGGGGTTGCAATTACCCAGTGACCCACGTTGGGTAAATTTGGCGGAGTTGCAACTTGACGAGATACTAACTGATCACGCCTACTGCGAGCAAAAAGCAGCAACAACCTGCATTACATTAATTACAAAAAATTCGGAAAAAGAATTGTTGGTTGATGAATTGAGCCCTATTGTTACAGAGGAATGGGGTCATTTTAGAATGGTGATTGCCGAGCTGAAAAAACGAAATCTTAAGCTGGGCAAACAGCGGAAAGATATTTATGTAAATAGTTTATTGCAGTTTCAAAAAAAAGATGGCAGTCCGCAAGACAGATTTTTGGACCAGATGCTTATTATGGCCTTGATAGAGGCCCGCAGCTGCGAACGTTTTAAAAGGCTTAGCGAAGGATTGGATGATGAATACATGCGCAATTTTTACCGCAAGTTTATGGAGAGTGAAGCAGGGCATTACACATTGTTTATAACCCTTGCAGAGCATTATATTGATAAGAAAACAGTTAGAAACCGTTGGGACGGATGGCTAAAATATGAAAAGGAATTGATGAAGGAAATGGAAATAAGAGGTGATAGAATTCATTAAAAATGCCACCCTTTCTAATAGGGAACTTTAACTCAAATTTTGAAGAATTCTTCTTCTTCACTCAAATTTAAATAAGAGAATTGCTGTTGAAGTTTTTTTACTTTCTCGAAGTTTCTTTGCAGAAATTTTTTATGTTGATCTGATGTAGGATTAAATGGTTTGTGATTTTTTGCTGCAGCAATTATCGCAATTTCTTTCATTAATTGTTGCGATGGCTCGTCAATACAAGTTGTAATAAATTTTTCCCAAACATAATTTGTAGCAGCGTAATTAGGGTGTACCATATCTTCTGCAAAAAAACGATAATCACGCAAATCGTCAATTATAAGTTCGTATGCAGGAAAGTATAAACAGTTTTCATTTTTTTCTGTAAGCTGATGAACAGCCTGTATCAGCGTAGCTTTGCTGCGATTGTTCTCTACAAAGCCATCCCGTAAATGTCTTACAGGGCTTATTGTAAAAATGATTTTAATGTTAGGGTTGAAGGCTTTTGTCTCCGCAGTCATTCTATCTAAATCACTAGACACTTCAGTTACAGATAATAGCCTTTTAACAAATTTGTCGGTTGGCACTTTATGGCAATTGGCAACAACTTCATCATTATCCAATTGGTAAACAAATGCTGATCCCAAGGTAATCAAAAGCCAATCCGCTTGCTTTAAAAAATTATGAGCATTAGTTTGTGATGCATTAATTACCGCTAAACATTTGTCCTTATCAGGGTTTGAAAACCGGCTGTGGTGCTCCCAACTGTTCCAGCATTCATTTTGGTAAAACAAATCAGCTTCGCTGTATTGCTTATTATTTATGTAAGATGAAATGGATTTTGAAATGCTTGCCGGATTAAAAAGTATCCCGTTAGGATTATCTAAAACAGCAAATTTATGGTTTGCCAGCTTGTTGCCAATCTGCTCTGTAAAGCAGGAGCCTATCAGCAATAATTTATGCTGATGTTTTATTTTTACCTCAAAAGGTTTTGGAGAAAATTCAAGACGGAAATCCATGCTCCCATTCCCTGAAGGGGAATATTATGTTTTGTTTATAAAAAGTTGCCACGAATAACACAAATTTACACGAATGCTCTTATCAAGGCTAAATAAATATTTTAGTGGCTATTTGACTGCAGTTTATTAATGCGGCTTCATCTAAATTATTCAGCAGATTAAGTTCATTAAAATAAGGAATCATTAATTCTGTATCCATATTACCCACAAGCTCATCATCTGCCATAGGGCAGCCACCTATTCCTTTTAATGCACCATCAAACCGTTTGCACCCTGCCTCCAATGCAGCATCTACTTTTTCCTTCCAGGTAGTTGCTGTTGAATGTAGGTGTACGCCAATTTCTGTTTCAGGTAAAGAATCAACCAGGTATTTTGTAATTTGATAAACCTGTTCTTTTGTTGCCAGGCCAACAGTATCTGCCAGCGAAATTATTTTAATATCCATATCTACCAGCTTGTTAACCCAGCTAAAAACGATGTCTTCGCTATATACATCTCCATAAGGATTACCAAATCCCATAGAAATGTAAACTACCAGTTCTTTCCTGTTTTTTACACAAAGGTTTTGTATCTCCTCTACCCTACCTAACGATTCAATGATGGATGAATTTGTATTGCGTTGTTGAAATGTTTCAGAAACTGAAAAAGGAAAACCGAGGTAAGAAATCTCTTCAAATACAACGGCATCTGTGGCTCCTCTTTCATTTGCGATAATTGCCAAAAGTTTTGAAGGACTGTCTCCCAATTCCAAATTCCTGATTACCTCACCGGTATCAGCCAATTGCGGTATTGCCTTTGGCGAAACAAAACTTCCACAATCCAAAGTATCAAACCCAACTTTTAATAAAGCATTTATATATTCTATTTTTTTTTGAGTAGGTATAAAATGTGGCCAGCCTTGCATGGCATCTCTTGGGCATTCAATTAATTTTAGCGCTAATTTCATACAGATCGTTGTTTTGAAACCTCATACAAAACAATACCAGTGGCCACCGATACATTCAATGAATCAAAATCGCCGGTCATGGGTATTTGAAATTGCTCGTCGCATATTTTTAACAAGGCCGGATAAACACCTTTCTCTTCTCCTCCCATTATAATGGCACATGGTTCTGCTAAATTAAGTTCGTAAGATTTTTTTGCAGCTTTCATTTCACTTGCAAAAACTTTAATGCCGTTCATGTGCAGATCATCAACAGTTTTCATAAGGCTGCTAACCCTGCAAACTGCAATGTTTTCCAACGCACCAGCAGATGTTAATACTGCATCCTCATTCAAAGCACCTACGCCTTTATCCGGAATGATGATGGCATTAACACCAAAGCAATAAGCACTACGGGCAATGCCACCAATATTTCTTATATCAGTAATTCCATCTAGAATTAAGAATAATGGTACTTCTCCATTTTCAACCACAAATGAGATAACATCCTGCAAATCCTGGTACTGTACTTTAGCAACTAATGCTACACAACCTTCGTGATTACTTACGTTAAAGTTATTCAGCTTTTCAACCGGCACCTTGTTAATGGGCGTTTGCGTTTTTTCCGCAAGTCTTTTTATTTCGTCAATACCTTCTCCATGTACAGTAGTTTGCAGGTAAATACGCTCTAATTGTTTGCCCGTTTGCATTGCTTCGGTAACAGCCTTACGGCCAATTATCAAACTGCTTTTTTTGGGGCGATGATGCTGATGTTGCTGACGAAAATTTTTCACTTTACAAATTTAATCTTAATTAACTAAAACGAAAAGACCATAAGTTTGTACAAACTTATGGTCTTGCTCCTCCCCTCCGGGGAGGTTGGTCGGGGCTTTTATTTCAACCCAAATACTTTCTTCACGTCTTTTACTGCGTCTAATTTCTCCCAGGTAAATAACTCAACTTTCTTTTTAATTGATTTACCATAAGGAGAAGTAAATATTTTTTCTACAATTTCATTTTTACGTCCCATGTGGCCATATGCAGCAGTCTCGCTGTACATAGGGTTACGCAATTTTAAACGCTGCTCAATAAAATAAGGGCGCATATCAAAACAAGGCATTTTCATTACCTTTTCTGCAATCTCTCCATCAGTTAAATTTACTTTAGCCGTGCCATAAGTTACTACATTGATGCTGGTTGGCTGTGCTACGCCAATTGCGTAGGAAACTTGTACCAATACTTCGTCGCATAAACCTGCGGCTACTAAATTTTTAGCTATATGCCTTGTCGCATAAGCTGCGCTGCGGTCAACCTTACTTGGATCTTTACCACTAAAAGCTCCACCACCATGTGCGCCTTTACCACCATAAGTATCAACTATAATTTTACGACCTGTTAAGCCTGTATCGCCATGTGGGCCACCAATAACAAACTTGCCGGTTGGGTTTATGTGATACTTTATTTTATTGTTGAAGAGATGATTATATTTTGGATACTTTGCTTTAACCCTAGGTATCACAATATTGATAATATCTTTTTTAATTTTCGCAAGCATTTTGTCATCACTAGCAAAATCATCATGTTGAGTTGAAACAACAATAGCTTCAATTCTTACCGGGCGGTTGTTATCGTCATATTCTAAAGTAACCTGGCTTTTTGCATCCGGACGTAGATATTTAATTTCTTTATTTTCTCTGCGCACTGCAGCCATTTCAATTAATATATAATGAGCAAGGTCTAAAGCCAATGGCATATAATTATCTGTTTCGTTGGTTGCATAACCAAACATCATTCCTTGATCGCCAGCACCTTGTTCTTCTTTCTTTTTACGATCAACTCCCTGGTTAATATCGCCAGATTGCTCGTGTATAGCTGATAAAATACCACATGAATTTGCTTCAAACATATACTCACTTTTGGTGTATCCGATTTTCCGTATCACGTCTCTTGCGATCTCCTGTACATCAAGATAAGCCCTGGATTTCACTTCACCAGCAAGAACAACCTGGCCAGTTGTTACAAGCGTTTCACAAGCCACTTTGCTTTGCGGATCAAAAGCAAGAAAATTATCAATAAGGGCATCGCTTATCTGGTCAGCAACTTTATCAGGGTGTCCTTCGCTCACTGATTCGGAAGTAAATAAATAGGGCATGTTTGTTTTATTT
>JBBQPX010000026.1:0-14537 GCA_038216775.1 Chitinophagales bacterium | reverse complement strand
AACTTGTAGTAGCCGACATGAGCGAATACCAGCAATTCATAGTTGACAAATTGTCGAAGTTGCCCAACATCGGTACAGTACAAAGCAGTTTTGTAATGACGGAAATTAAAGACGAAATAGCCTATAAAATGTAAACCCTTTTACTGGTTATTTTGTGGCTTTATTTCTTTGCGGGGCAGGTATTAAGGCCCACAAGTGTATAAAGCGGACAAAAGCTGATAAAGCTTGTTAAAACAAAAACAGCTCCCAGCACTAACAATATAATTCCGGCTGTACCTGTTACCGTATTTGTGAAATATAAAACTGCAAATACTACTGCTAATAGCAAACGGATAATACGATCGGGATTTCCCATGTTCTTTTTCATAATTGTTTTTTTATTGTTTTAAATATTCAATCAATTAAGGCTTTGGCAAATGTAATATTTGTGTTTGCCCGTTATATTTATCATAGATGCATTAAACAAACAACATGTGTGTTCCTACGCCCGATCCTTGTTTATAAAAATCACCTACTGTTATCACATCATCAATATCATCGTACATATCCTCTTTCTTATAATGAAACATTTCCATGGCCAATTTACATGCCCACAATTTTACGCCAGAGGCTTTCATTATGTCGAGAAACTCATGTACACCAGGCATATCAATTTTCTCCATTTCTTTTTTCATCATTGATGTGGCCAGCGCTTCCATACCTGGTAACCCACCCAGCATAGTAGGCATGTGCATAGCAGGATTACCTACTGTTGCAACATGCAGATGTTCCAGTTTCTTTTTATGGATAGCTTCCAGACCAAAGAATGTAAAAAACATTTCAGCCTCAATACCTTCCATACGGGCACCATTGGCCAGTATAAATGCTGCATATACATTCTCCAAAGTTGCTTTGGATAAAATGATCATCATTTTTTTTATTTCACCATTATTTTCGCTCATGATTTTTGTTTTTAAATTTTTGTTATTAAATACAACTCGCTGGTTTAGGAATACCTGCTATTCTACTTGCAGTTTTTAGTGGAGCCTTTGGAAACAATGAATAAAATTCTTTGATATCCACCACCCCGCTTTTTCCTATTTTACGAATACTTAACGGTACTTCCTTCTTGAACTCGCCCTGTAAATATTCCAGCACCTCCCAATGCCTTGGTGTTAATACAATACTTTCTTCTGAAGCTAATGTGTTGCCTATTTCTTTATTCCATTCTGAAAAATCAGTGAGGTAACCTTCATCGTTCATATGCACTGTTTTTTCTGCGATAATCTTTTCCATAAAATTTATTTTTTAGTTGTTAATCGTAATGTTTTCCAGCTTCCTGCATGGTTGCAGAAACGAAAGGTATGTGTGTGCCTTTCAACAACACATTCCAGTATATCCATCGAAAAGCGAGTTTACCCATGTGATTCATTCGGCTTTCTTTCATAAGCCTTAATGGCCCAACTCCGGGAAAAGGAAACTCGCCTTCAACGGGTTCATGGGTATAATTAAAGTCAATCAATAATGCCTTGCCGTTACCAGTTTCCACAAAGCAATTAGCATGTCCGTCAAATTCTTCTTTTAATGGCTCAGCTTTGATAAACCGAAGGATATTATCTGTTAATATTTCTGCTTCAAAATGCGCTACCGACCCAGCTTTAGATGCCGGCACGTTACTGGCATCGCCAATCACAAAAATATTTTGGTATTGTTTTGACTGTAGCGTTGCTTTATTAGTTGGCACATAATTAAGATCATCACCTAAACCCGATCTTTCCATCAATTCATCTCCTTTATTTGTAGGAACCGTTACCAGTAAATCAAACGGAATTTCTCTTCCGCCATAGTCAATAATCTTTTTGTTCTCATTATCAACTTCGGCAATGGCAAAATCAGGTTCGATTGTAATATTTTTTTCGTGCAGCAGGTGATCTAAAGCTGCTGTAGCTTTAGGTTTAGTGAAAGCTCCACTTAACGGCGTAACGTAGGTTATTTCTACCTTATCCCGCATGTTTTTATGTTTAAAAAACGAATCGGCCAAAAAGGAAAACTCCAAAGGAGCTACCGGGCACTTTATGGGCATTTCAGTAATATGCACTACAAGTTTACCTCCCTCCCAATCTCTTAATTTATCCCGTAAAGCCAATGAGCCTTCATAGGTGTAAAAATCAAAAACAGATTTTTGCCATTCACTTCCTTTCATCCCAGGAACCTCTTCAGGTGCAATTTTACAACCCGTTGCAATAATTAAAATATCATAGTGTAACTGATCACCACTTTGCATTTTCACCAGGTTATTTTCTGCATCAACCTTTTCAATTTTATCGGTAAGAAGCCTTACCCCTTTAGGTATAAATTCCTTAATAGATTTAATGATATCTTCTGGTGTATAAATATCAAACGGCAAAAAAAGATAGCCAGGTTGATAATGATGCTCTTCTCTTTCGTCAATAATATCTATTTCCCATTCCTTCATGTCCAACTCGTGTTTGAGGTGGTTGGCCATCATAGTTCCGGCCGTACCGGCACCTAATATTACTACTCGTTTCATACTTTTTATTTTATGCGTTTACTGTTTCAGCAAGATTTACTTGTGGCTGAAAAATTATTTTAGATTTAATGGAATTACTAATAAGACAAGCTGCCTCGGATTTATCCAGTATGCGTAAAGCCCTTTCCCTGTCTGCTTCATTTGCTATGGTGAGCAATGGTTTTAATACAATCTCGGTGATCATATACTTATTGTCTACGCTTTCCAGTTTACCTTCGGCATTACTGTCAAAATGTATAAAGGGCAATTTTGAATTTTCGGCAATTGCCAAAAAAGTTGTCATTAAACAACTGTTTACTGCAGCAACCAGTAAATGCTCTGGCGACCAGATACCCGGCATACCACCCGGAAATTCCGGCGGTGTTGCTACTTCAATCTGTGTATTCAATACTGGCGAATGCATAATTCCTTTGCGATCACTCTGCCATTTAACCTGTACTGTATATTTATGAGCTGTTTCCATTTTAATAAAAATTTAATTGTTTTCTTTTCTGTAACAAATGTAAACTTCATCCTTCAGGCACTTGGTAACATTTATCACATACAACAGAAAACTGATAAACCTCATAACCCCGCATGATTGTTATCTTTGAGAAACATAGTTGTTATCATTTTAAGCAGAAGCCGCGGCAAAAAAAAGAGCAGCCTCACGGCTGCTCTCGGGGTTTACTCATGCTTAATGAAATAAAGAATTTTAAAGCGATTTTTTTAAACCTGCATCACTTTGCTCTGGCATACAAAGTCTGTTCTTGGAACTGGAGTGGCGCTGATATCTTTGAAACCTCCAGCAATTTCTGTGAAGTTTCTATATCCTCTTGCTTGTAAAATAGATGCTGCAATCATGCTGCGGTAACCACCTGCACAGTGAATGTAAAAGTGTTCTTCTGGATTAATATCCTTTACCCAATTGTTGATAAATGCCAGCGGTTTGTTATAAGCTTCGTCAACATGTTCAGCGGCATATTCTGTATCCTTGCGAATATCAATTATTTTATCTTCTCCAATCTTAACTTCTTTTGCAAATTGTTCAGCTGTTATCCTGTCAACCACATCAGCTTCTTTGCCAGCATGCAGCCACGTTTCAAAACCACCTTGTAAATGGCCGATCACGTTATCAAACCCAACACGGCTTAAGCGTGTAACCCCTTCTTCTTCTTTACCAACTTCAGTAACTAATAATATCGGTTGCTTTACATCAACAATTAATGCGCCAACCCATGGAGCAAAATCTCCGTTTAATCCAATACTAATTGACTGAGGAATAAATCCTCTATAAAAAATATCATTGTCTCTCGTATCCAAAATTAGTGCATCGGTATTTTCTGCTGCAGCTTCAAATTCATCAGGTGTAAGCGCCCGCATTCCATTATTTAAAACGGTTTCAAAACTTTCTATTCCTGCTTTATTCATCGCTACATTCATTCCAAAATATCCAGGAGGAGGTTGCAACCCTTCAGTTACAGCCTTAACAAAAGCTGCTCTATCAGGCTGGTTCAAGGCATAATTCATTTTCTTTTGATTACCCAACGTATCCACTGTTTCCTTCATCATATTTTTACCACATGCACTACCGGCGCCATGTGCAGGATAAACTATTACATCATCTGCCAACGGCATAATCTTGTTCATCAAACTATCATATAATAAACCGGCTAAATCTTCCATAGTCATACTTGCGGCTTTTTGCGCAAGATCGGGTCGCCCTACATCTCCCAGAAAAAGTGTATCGCCGCTGAATATGCAATAGTCTTTTCCATTAGCATCTTTCAGCAGGTATGTAGTGCTTTCCATAGTATGCCCTGGTGTGTGCAGTACTTTTATAGTAAGCTCACCCACTTTAAATTCTTCACCATCTTTGACGGAAATAAATTCAAACTCTGGCTTTGCTGTTGGCCCGTATACAATTGCTGCTCCGGTTTTCCTTGCCAGGTCTACATGTCCTGATACAAAATCAGCATGAAAATGTGTTTCGAAAATATACTTAAGTTTTACGCCGTCTTTTTGCAATCTATCAATATAGGGCTGCGTTTCACGAAGTGGATCAACAATAGCTGCTTCGCCGTTACTGGTTATGTAATAAGCACCTTGTGCAAGGCATCCGGTATAAATTTGTTCTATTTGCATTGTCTTTATTTTTATTAAGTAAAGATATTAAACTCCTGTGTAGGGTTTGGTAACTTATGTTGCAATACCCGCGGTCATTACAGGGCTTTTTTTGCAAGATACCAATCCACCATTTCCAAATTACTCGCCTTTCTTTCTGCAAGGCCTTCTACAGTTTTTGGTGCAGGTACAATTACCTTATCACCGGGTTGCCAGTTTAAAGGCATGGCACATTTATTTTCGTCGGATGTTTGCAAGGCAATCAATACTCTTTTAATCTCCTCCATATTTCTGCCTACATTAAGCGGGTAGTACATTAACAACCGCACTTTTCCGGTCGGGTCCATTATAAAAACAGCTCTTACTGCGGCAGTCTCACTTTCGCCTGGTTGCAACATGCCAAATAATTTTGCCACTTTCATATCTATATCTGCAATGATAGGGAATTCAAAAAGTACGCCTGTTTTTTCCTGTACCGCATTAACCCACGCAATATGTGCGTGAATACTATCGATACTTAATCCTATGAGTTTGGTATTATGTTTTGCAAAAAAATCTTTTTCCATTGCAAAACCACTCAACTCGGTAGTACACACTGGTGTAAAATCTGCCGGATGCGAAAACAACACTACCCAACTTCCTTTATTGTATTCTGAAAATTTTATTGGTCCGGTAGTAGTTAATGCATCAAAGTCCGGAGCCATATCACCAATTCTTGGCATTGTATTCATGATTGTATTTTCCATAATGTTTATTATTTTAGAAGACAAAGTTCGTACAAAATAAAGATGGAAAGCGTAACATTCGTTACAAACCAACAGGCTAAAGCAAATTATTTTTTTTGAAGAATGATAAACAGTTCAGAATCCTTTCTTTTTATAAAGGAATTATGGCAGGGCTCAAATGTGTTGCAGTTAAAAAACTTGTCGAACATAGGCTCATACTCACTTTTACTGCCACCGAAAGGCGGCCCCTGCTTTTCAAATTCATGATTGAACAGTACACCTGCAAGTTTGCCTTTGGCAGCAAGTAATGCATTCATTTGTTCTACATAGCTCTTTCTTAAAGGCGGGTTGATAGCGCAGAAAAATGTTTGCTCCAAAATGAGATCGTATTCTCCTTTATGGGTAAAGAAATCGCCAAGGATGATTTTTATTTGAGGATATTCGGTAAATTTAATTTTCAATTTTTCAACCAGTACAGGAGCAATATCAATAACGGTAATATTTGTAAATCCATTTTGCAGCAGGTATTCTGCTTCGTATGTGTTGCCGCAGCCAGGTATCAGCACACGCAAATCTTTTTTTGTAAGCTGATCTACGTAAGCTTTAATGGGTGGCGAAACTGCTCCCAGATCCCAAGCTGTTAAATCTGATGCATATCTACTATCCCAATAAGCTCCATCTAATGGCAAAGCACTATTTTTTTCCGTTCCAATATTTTTTTCATTCATGCAGAGCTATTTGTTTATTTCAAAAATAGTTCTTTAATGATGATATAAATGCCCATTACCAGCACAAACCAGCCAAAACCTTTTTTCAAATGTCCGCCATTAATATTTTTTGCTAAAGCGCCGCCAACAAATATTCCGGCAACTGCAATACCGGTGATAATTCCTAAAAATTTCCAATCAATATCAACATGTCCAATATCGCCTGTAAAGCCAATTAATGAATTGAGTGCTATGATCAATAAAGAAGTACCAACTGCTTTTTTCATCGGCATTTTTAAGATAAGTACCAATGCCGGGATAATTAAAAATCCACCGCCAGCACCCAAAAAACCTGTGGCTAACCCAACCAAAACGCCATACATTAAAAGCTTTAGTGTATCATTGGCAGTAGTTGTTTCACCCGTGTCTGGCGCTTCTTTTCTTCCTTTAATCATTGCTGCAGAAGCAATAAGCATTAATATGGCAAACAATACCATTATAGCCATAGATTGCTTTACCTCAAAAGTGCCAATTGTAAATAACACTTTTGGAATTACAGGCATAATAAATTTCCGCGTTAGAAAAACGGTAGTAATAGAAGACAAACCAAAAAGTAATGCCGTTTTTATACTAACTAAACCTTTGCGGTAATTATTAAATGATCCAATCAGCGAAGTTGAACCCACAACAAATAAAGAATAGGAGGTTGCCAATACTGGGTTCAACATAAAAACATACACCAATATAGGCACCATTAATATAGAGCCGCCACCGCCAATTAAGCCAAGTGAAATACCTACCAATGCCGAAAGAAAATAACCTATTATATCCATGCCTTGTTTTGTGTTGTAAAGATGGAGTTATTGAAGGGAAGAAAGTGTGATATTAGTTACACTCCGAGGATTTTGTGTAACCGTATAAAGATAATTGAATTGTGGCCTCGCCAGGAATCGAACCTGGATCTGGGGCTTCGGAGGCCCTTATACTATCCATTGTACTACGAGGCCATTTATTTCAATTAACTAAACTCTTATTCTAAGAACCTAAATGCGAAAAATTACTGCCAAATATTTTTACCGCAATGGCCAGCAATATTACGCCGAAAAATTTTCTGATAACAATCATTCCATTAGGCCCTACAACACGCTCTATCCATTTCAAAGATTTTAGTACAATAAAAATGACAATGCAATTGATAAGTATGCCTAGAAAAATATTAATATCCGCATAATTTGCTTTTAAACTCATAACCGTTGTAAGCGTTCCGGAGCCTGCAATCAGCGGAAAAGCAATCGGTACCACGCTTCCACTTTTCGGGTTATTGTCCGACTTAAAAAACTCGTGGCCCAAAACCATTTCCAAACCAATAATAAAAATCACAATACTTCCGGCTACGGCAAAAGATTGTACATCTAACCCTAGTACATTCAAAAACTGCTGACCTACCAACAAAAACAAAATCATTAAAGTACCTGATGCCAGCGTTGCCTGCGTAGAACGGATTTCTCCGCCCATTTTTGCCCTTAACGATGCCAGAACCGGGATGTTGCCAACCATATCAATTACAGCAAACAACGTAAATGTTACCGTAACAATCTCTTTAATGGAAACGTTGCCAAATGTCATGGTTTTGGTTTTAGTTTGGCAAAGATAACCAGCTTAAAATTAATGGGGATTTGGCTTTACTTAGAGCTGCTTTTTTTAATAAACAATTCATGCTCCTGTTGCAAAACATTAAGGCAGTTTATGCAAAGGCAATCTTCGTATTTTGTTTCTATATAAACCCGTTCTTCAACCGTTAATTGTATAGCATTGCATTGACATTGCATAATACTCCCTGCCTTGCATTCGAAAGAAATGCGGCAGCGTGGACAATATTTTTCTTCGTGTTTACACATACCGGTATAATATCAAAATAGCCGGGAAGACGGTAAGGCGGGTTATAAATAATTTCCGCCTTCCCGTCTTCCAGGCTATAAAATTAAAACTTTAGATTTACACCTGCCATTACATTAAAACGGCGGCTGTTATAACCTAAAACTTCCGAATATTTCTCGTCAGTTATATTTTTAAAATCAGCAAAAACTTTTATTCCTTTTGTTATGCTGTAGGTTGAATAAAGATTCCAAACATAATAAGAAGGCATTTCTACCGGATCTGCTCCGTAAACTGCTTCGTATCGTTTGCTGATGCTTTGTAAGCCGATGTTCATATTCCAGTTTTTACAAAGCTCAATACCAATATTTAAATTAATAGTTTGTCTTGGCCTGCGGTACAGGTTGAAGAAAGCTGTGTCTTTATTGCCTGTATTAGTTTCAATTTTACCATCGAGATTTACATAATTGGCGTTAAGTGTTACTTTGCCAAAGTCAACACTGGCTTCAAGTTCAAGTCCTTTGTCTTTTTGCTTATCAGCATTTGTGTAATTAGCATAGGAAGGCGGTGTATTTGTATTTACAAAAACAATATTATCAGTTACATTTCTGCTAAAATATACCGCTCTTAGATTTACCTTATTTTTAAAATACTGAATACCTCCCTCAACATTCAAAGATTTTTCAGGCTTCAGTTCCTGTCCTGCCGGAATACGATATTCTGAATAAACCTGGTATAATGAAGGTGCTTTAAAACCGGAACTTATATTGCCAAAAATCTTTATAGAATTTTTAATTAGATAAGATGGATTGAAGGAAAAAGTAAACACATCTCCATACTTATTAAAGTTGTTGTAACGGCCACCAAGTTCAAGATTGAAGCCACTTAAGTTTTTCAAAACTACAGAAGCGTAAGCACCAAGCTGATTTACTTTAACGCTGTCGGTACGTAAAGGAATACTGGCATATGGCCCATACGAACTTACAGAAAAATAATTCTGATCGCTTAATTGATTACGATAATCGGCACCAACAAGCACATCAATATTTTTTGTTACGGCAATATTACTGTACAATTCTATAAAGTGTGATTTGCCTGTATAATCACCCTCGCTGTAATAAGAAAACCCACCTCTGCTTGCAGAATCATCTAAATAGAAACGATTGACTTTATTATAGTTGTAATTAAAGTGAAGGATGCTTTTACCTAATGTGTAGTCAGCCCCAAAACCAAGTATTGCATTTTTATTTTTAATAGTGTAATCTGCATCATCTTTAAAAGGACCTGCATCAGCATCAGTTTTATAATCAGCGAGTTGCAGGTTAGCTTTAATTGATAATTTATTATTTATTTTTTGACCAATATTTGCCCGGAAGCTATTTTCATCCAAACCGTCTTTATCAAAATTACCATTACCAGTTTGATCTTCTGCACTAGAAAAACCTTTGCTGTTTAATTTTGAGTATTGTACATTATAGTTTATACTTTTTATAGTGCCGTTTACCCCTACAGATCCTTTAAAAGTACTGTAACTGCCTCCGGCAAGATTAACAGCAACACCAACTTTTTTTGGCCCGTCTTTTTTTGTAATGATATTAATAACACCGGCAATGGCATCGCTGCCATATAAAGTAGATTGGCTTCCTTTTAAAATCTCTATTCTTTCCACCTGATCAGCACTGATAAGGTTTAAATCATAAGCACCGCTGATACCCGATGCGTCGTAAACAGGTACTCCATCAATCAGTATTAAGGTTTTACCTGCCGCAGCCCCACGCATATAAACATCCTGATTTGTACCAAGTACATTGCTACTTCCGTTTACAATAATACCAGCCTGCGTATTTAACACTTCAGTTAAAGATTTGCCGCTGTTGCGTTCCAACTGCTGTTGGTCAATCACTGTTACCACCTTGCCGGTAAGCGATTGCTTAATTGGGAACTTTGTAGCCGTAATAACCACTTCATCTAAACTTTTTGTACTGTCTGTAGTAACAGATTTTTGTGCGTACAACTGACCGCTGAATAAAACAGCAGCCGCAATAAAAATTTTCTTTTTCATTTTTTGAAAAATTTTTTTCGTGACTGCTTCCTGGAAAAATGTAGAGATATAAAGACCCGTAAGCCGTTACATTTCCTGCCTTTCACCCGAAAGCCTTGAATAATGTTAATGAGCCTGGCAGGTCTTCTGGCTTACAACACATTTCAAAAAACCTTCCCGTTATTAAACAGTGGTTATGAAGTTTGAAATGTTACCCTAAAACCTTTTCAGGCGTTCAGGCTGTTGCTTACAGCTACGGGGATAGCTCCCGATTTAAACGGGATTCCCTTTTAATTTCGATTTGACATCGAAAACCAAATTCGATGCAAATGTAGGTAGATTAATGTAGAAAAATAAAAGCAGTTATTTTTAAAATAAATAACTGCTTTTAAGAATTTATCGGTTGTTTATGGCCAGCTTCAGTTGTAGATAAAAATTTCTGCCGGGCCTTGAGATATTTCCCCAATCCAAATGCCCATGATATTTTTTGTCAAATATATTCTCCACACCGGCCTGCAATTCAAAGATATTTTTAAAAATAGTTCCTGAATATCCAAAACGACTATGCAGTAAAATATAACCTGCGGTAACATCTTCTCCGTACTTGCTACTAACCCTGTTTTGCTGCAAAGCAGATTCGGTTTCTAACTGTGCAGAAAATCTGTTTGGCTGGTAACGAACTGAAGTAATATTCTTTAACGGCGAAACAAAAGGCAGCGGATCATTTTGTTTATCTATGGCTAAAGTATATCGAAATGTTGTAACAATATCTATAACATTAACTGGTTTAAAAAAACCGCTTGCCTCCACACCTGCAACTGTGGCATAGTCAATATTAAAATATGTCTTTACTCCCTTAGCGCCAATTGTCATGCTGCTCATAGAACTGTTGATGCCACCGGCAATAAAATTTTTAACTTTTGAATAATAGCCACTAACCTGTACCCTGCTTCGTTTCCAGCTATACAATACAGCGATATCTGCCTGTAGCGCTCGTTCTGTTTTCAAATATGGATTTCCAATATAATCGTATCCATCGCTGGCATTAAAAAGATAAAATCCAAATAATTCCGATGCTGTAGGCATGCGTTCTGAATAACCTGCACCTGCAGTAACTTTAATTCGCCTGCCTAATTTTCTCGTTAATTGCGCCGATAAGTTTTTTAAAAAATCATTTCTCGATTTAAAGTTATTGCTGAATATACCAACCTGTTGCTTTGCTTCTATACTAGTTAAAACAGAAGAAAAATAATCAGCCCTGCCTGTCAGTTGCAACTGTGTTAAACTATCTGCCTGCCACAACCAGGATGCCGAAATACCATACTGATCTCTACGATTATCGGGCCATGTTAACATGTACATGGGTGCTTGTCCATACTGGTACATCGTCATGGATGCTTTTAAAAAAGTTGCAGAGCCATCTGCCCTTAACAACAATTTTTGCTTGTTATTTATTTTCACTTCGGCTTCGGAAAACAAACCGTATGTTTTGCTGCTGCCCGGCATATCCATATGCATAGGAACAAAAGGCCGCTTGCTGTCATCCATAAAATGTCTGATGTTATTACCGTAAATTTTTGTCTGCCATTTATAAATCCGCTTGGTATTATCATTCTTAAGATAACTAAATGAATAAATTCTTGCAGCCGCATAACCAACATCCATGGGCAATGCAGGATATCCGATATTCCACCCATCATCTCCCAGCACATCGGCTTTAAAATAACTCGTTTTATTAAGTTGATACTTTACTGCTAGTGAATAATTCACTTTTCTAAACTGCGAAAAAGGAATTTCGTTTCCGCCACCTGCACGATAGTTTTTACTGTTACGGTATGTGCCTGTGGCCAAAAAAGCCCATTTACCTGTTGAGTAATTCAACCGCAGCGATTCATAAAAACTTTTAGATGCCGATTGATATCCGCTGTTTAAAATTCCTGTGATTTTTTTGGGTGATAAAAAATCCGGCTCGGCCATTTTCATATTTACTGTACCGCCAATTGAAGAGCCATTCACAAATCCACTATTAGCAGTTTGTACTTCCAGACTTTTGAGATTAACAGGTTCAATATAAATTGTTGCCGGATCCATTCTGTCGGTGCAGGCACCATGTATACGCATGCCATCAACCTGTACATTTATTTGTCCTCCGTTAAAGTACCTGATGGCAGGTTCCATACCATAAGCGCCGCGACGCGTTAAAGATATTTCAGGTAGCCTGCTCATAATTTCTTCAAGCGTAGCGGCATTATTAGCCTTAAAAAAACTCACCAGTTGTTGCTGTGGACTTCTGTTATTACCAACAACTACTACTTCCTGAAGGTTTATAATTTTTGCGCTGTCGATGTTTGTTACTATGTCATTTTTTTGGGCAAACGCCATTGTACAAATTGAAATAACTGCTATAAAAAGAAATATTTTTTTCATACTGAAAATTTTAAACCGGGCAATTATAAAACTGCCCGGTATTAAAAATTAAAATTGAATTTCAAAAAACTGCGTAGTGTCTGCCACCGCTGTTCCTGACATAAAATCAAGATTGAGTTGCCACATCCCCGTCATGGTGAAGTTTACTTTCCCTTTGTAATGTCCGTTACCGGTATGTACCGGATTAATATTATTTGGTGAGCCATGCCCCATGGTGGGCATTTCTGGAGTTAATATTACAGAGAGACTGCTGTCTGCAGGAAAACTCATCATAGAAACCTTTTTATATATCGCTATTTCCATATCGTTAATACCCACTTTAAAAGTTGATGGCTCAATAAGTGAAATAAAATAATTTGCACCATTATGTGCAGCAGTAAATGATTTCACTTTAGCTCTTACTGGATCTACTACAGTAAGCGGAATGGTAATAACGCCTGTCTTATTGGTTTCCGGAATCTGAACAGTCACTTTCAAAGTCCATGAACCGGCCATTGACGACATTACAAAAACTGTATTGCAAGGAAATAACTGATCAACAGCATTAGCTGACTGCGGATTTTCGTAAGGAGCCGAATGCTTCATCATTCCCATATCCATCATCGGCATAAGCTGAATGTTTGCATTGGTAATCTTCTTGCCTGATACTGAATCGTACAGAGCAATATAAAATTTATTATAGCCAGCGAAAACGGTTGTTTCTTTTGAATAGAGTACTACTTTAGCAGCAGCACCTACTGCATAACCTTCGGCTTGTTTTGTTAAGTTTTGTGTTGGATCAATTTGTACCACATCGCCTTTTGAGCATGATACCAATATTATTGACATAGCGAACAGTGCTGGCAATATAACTGCCAGAAATGACTTTTTCATAACTGATTAATTTGATTTTTTTAAATAAAGAGAATTAAAAACCAGACTAAACCTGTGGAGGATGAAAGATGTCGAGTGAGCGATCAATGGAATCAGCGTTGGAAGCTGAAAATAAGTTTTTGATTTTAGAGATAAGCGTAATTCCTGATGGAATTGTTGCGAAAAAAGATTTTGATGAAAGTACCTGTATTTTAATTTCCGATTTCTTTTCGCTGTTTTGCTGCTCTTTTTTTTCTTCTTCCTGTATCTTCTTCATCGCCTGGCATTGGCCATTACAGTGCATTTTGGGCTTTGCCTTATTAACACAATTTTTGGCATAAGCCGCTGTATTAATAAAATAATCAAGCCTGATAAATGGACCAGAAAATGTTTGGGCTATAAACGCCAGCAGTAATATAGATGCTGTAACAGGCTTAAACATGGGTGCAAAGATAATAACGGAAAGCTAAACCCGCATGATTGAAATCATATAAAATGCATTTATTTATCATAACATCGGATCGCTGGTTATAAAATATCATTATCTTCAAATGATGATACCAAAAAGCTCCAAACTGAACCTGTTTTCCCTTACCATGATTGTGATTGGGTTTGTAATCGGCATGGGAATTTTCAGAACGGCGGCAACGAGCGCAAAAGACGCTATATCTCCTTCCGTTTATTTTAGTGCCTGGGCAATTGGCGGGCTTGTTGCTTTGTGTGGTGCATTAACGTATGCTGAAATCGGAAGCCGTTATCCGGTTACTGGCGGTTATTATAAAGTTTTTGCAAAAGCATATCACCCAAGTATAGCATTTGCAATCAATTGCTTAATACTTGTAAGTAATGCTGCAAGCGTAGCTGGTGTTGCCCTTATTGGCAGCGGATATTTGCTAAAACTTTTCCCCGGTAATTATACAGATATTGATAAAGCATTGGTAAGCTCTGCGGCCATTATTGTTTTCTATCTTATTAATTTAAAAGGCTTAAAAACCAGTTCCACTGCGCAGAATATTTTAATGATGATTAAAATAACCATGGTAGTTGTATTAATATCAGCATTATTTTTTCCAGATAAATATGCTGTTAACGATGCGGCAAAAGCAACGGTAACCGACCATGCTTTTACATGGATAGAGTGGGTTAAAAGCCTGGGTATAAGTCTGATTGCGGTTTCGTTTACCTATGGTGGTTATCAGCAGACTATTAATCTTGGTAATGATGTTCAGAATCCGTCTAAAAATATTCCGAAAGGGATTTTCATTGGCATTGTTCTT